>JAAXVP010000044.1 GCA_013335435.1 Thiobacillus sp.
CCTACGAATACGGCTACCGCCTGAAGGCCTACAAGCGCCAATGCGACGCCACCCTGGGCGCGGTGGACTGCGTGCTGATGCCCACGGCCGGGACCATCTACCGCATCGCCGAGCTGGAGGCGGACCCGATCCGGCTCAACAGCAACCTGGGCTACTACACCAACTTCATGAACCTGCTCGACTACGCCGCCACGGCGGTGCCGGCCGGGTTCCAGGCCGACGGCCTGCCCTTCGGCGTGACCCTGTTCGCCCAGCGCGACCAGGACGGCCCGCTATTACGCCTGGCCGCCCGCATGCAGCGCGCGGCGGCGGTCGACCGGGCCGGTGCCACCGGCCTGCCCCTGCCCGCCGCCTGGACGCCGCCCCGGCTGCCCTCCGGCCAGGTCCGGGTCGCGGTCTGTGGCGCCCACCTGTCCGGCCTGCCCCTCAACGGGCAACTCACCTCGCGCGACGCCCGCCTGGTCGCGGCGGTCAAGTCGGCCCCGGAATACAAGTTCTACGCCCTGCCCGGCGGCCCGCCCTACCGGCCCGGCATGGTCCGCGTCGGCGAAGGCGGTGGTGCCATCGAGATGGAAATCTGGGAACTGCCGGCGCGCGAATTCGGCTCCTTCGTCGCCGGCATCCCGGCCCCGCTCGGCATCGGCATGGTCAAGCTGGCCGACGGCGGCTGGGTCCAGGGCTTCGTCTGCGAAGCCGCGGCCGCGGCCGGTGCGGAGGACATCACGGCATTGGGGGGGTGGCGGGCTTATCTGGCGGGGCGCACCGGACTCACGTAGTGACAGTCAGTTCTTAGATCGAGCATATCGGTCAGGCCGCTCAGTGAAATACGGTTCCCGCACCCAATCTTGAACGTTGATGCTGTCGAATAGAAAACGTCTAGGTGGTCGAGCGGGTGGATGTGTCCATTTTGCCGACTGGGATCATGGTCGTATCTGACGTAACCGTCTTCGCAAAGCATTAGATCACGAAAGAACTCCCACACATTGGCGTCGATACCGCATGAGTCGACAATCGGCTCGGCAAAACTCAGAACGTCTGCTTCCGCCAAGACTCCCTCTGTATGGAGCAGCGACAGTATTTCCGATGTGATCCGATTATCGACAGACGGGCAGTGCACCGTACTGAAGATCAAGCCACTTTCATCCTCGCTAATGAAGAACGGAAAGTTCAAAGAAAATATCTTATTTTCAGCTGCAAAAAAAATACGGCTCATTTTGGATACTATTAATGCCACGTTACCTTTCGTTTGATCTTCAGGAACCGGTACGTAGGCAAGCATGAGCTTAATAGCATTCATCCAAAGTGAAATGACATCCGCTTTGCAACGAATTGGCAAGAATATTTTGTTTTCCTGGAATTTATCTATGCGGAAGTCGAAGCGCTTCATTCGCTGCCCCGCTGCATCTTCAAGTAGAGAAACTCAGCAGTTTCTTTAACATTGTCGTGATCAAAATCTTCGCCCACGACTTTCTTCAGGGCATCGAGCAAATTTGGGCGGAAGAGCGGCAGAACATTGATCTCGTCGAAAATCATGTGAGTAAAATCGAAGAACGACATGTTGCTGTTCGAGTACTTGATTGCGGTCCTAATATGATCTTTCTCGGCTGCTGTCGGCGGCATAGCCTTGATAATGCCTTCGCCATTGATAACCGCAAGGCCTTGCTGTAGTGCCTCTAGTACCTCAACGTTGCGCTCACTAGAAACAATCACGAACGACTGCAGAAATGATCGCGTCAGAGTCATGTAGAGAGCATTTCGGTAGGTGTAGCTTCTGCCTATATATTCTGTAATGCAAATAACGAAGGGGAATTCCAATCCTTTTACATTGTTACGATTGCTGACAAAAAGTTCGTTTGGAACCTTTTGTTTCGTCTCGTACGCCTTGTTGACGTTCCATCCCGTTGATCGAGGGATGACTTGCTGAAGTTTGTCAGCCATGGCGTAAGTCTGCTTATTGTTATCAAGAAAGATGATTCCGATGTCCTCGGCGGAGACAGTGGGGTTTTCAGCAGCTATTCGCTTCACGAGCTCGACGATTGAATTAACTGCACGATTACTGAAGTCGCCAACGGTCGGGACTATCTCAACACTCGGCGTCTGCTCATTGTCGAGGTCTTCGAAACGCCGAAGTGGTTCTCTCTTTAATTTGTATTGGTCGGTTACCGGGTCCTTATCGACAAGGTAACCGCAGTTTTCCCATTCCTTATCTTCTAGCCATCGAAGCTTTTCACTTTCAAACAGCCCCATGCCTACTGCATGCGCGAACATCAGTGTCTTCGGGTCGGTCCGATAGCACTTGCTAAGGAGAAAGTCCGGCGAAATGCTGGACGTCACAGATTCATCGAAAATGCTTTGGAAGAAGTCGCCAGCGATATAGACGACATCTTTTGTGACTGCTTGGCACAGGTCGAAAAAAGATTCTGGAAAATCCTGACTTTCGTCGATGAGAACATAGTCAAACGCTGGTGGAAATTCTGGCATCTTTTTCAACTCGGCTAGCGCATCCGAGCATGCCTTATCGAAAGAGGTCGTCACACTCCAACGCTGAAAGGGCAACTGATACTTTCCGCAGATATATCTATAGACGCCTGAATTCTCATTGTTTGAATAACCCCAGGCATGGGTGCACCATAAGCGTTCGCCCCATTTGATTTGCTGCTCGACCTTCATGAAGTTGAAAAAATCGGGAATCCGCCGACGAAGGCTATCGGCCAAAATCTTGTTGTGACAGGTCAGGGCAATCTTTGTATCGGGCCGGTCGACATACAACTCTTTAAGCTTGTGCAAGAGCAATTCCGTCTTGCCAGTGCCCGATAGACCTTGAATACGTACCTGGGGCTTACCTAGACGTTGGTAGACGAACCGCGTTTGATCGCCGTCGAAGAGTTGAATCTTGCGCTTTACCTTATCGAGGCGACTCTCAGGAATATCGACGCGGACGCGTTCGATATCGTTGATGCTACCGGTCAGTAGCGAAATGATTAGCTCCGTGATCCGTTCCTTTGCTGGGTCGGCCAAGGCATTGGTCGCCATGGTTGTCTCGACGTTAAGAGATCTGCCATCAGCCAACGTGACTAGGAGCTCATCTTTCCACTTACGGGGGCGCCCAATCGCTTCCTTATATCTGTACTTGTCAGAAATGGAGCCAAGGTCCTCGATGAAGTCTTCGACGAATGATTCGAACGAGCCGGCATCGTCTGAAAAATCAATAAACGTAATCTTTCTCTTCGGCACTAGGACAACAATCGCGCCCTTGTGCGAATAGGAGTACTTGTTGTCACCTAAGGGCCGATCTATGACGTAGGTCTGCGTCTGCGTCGCTGATGACCATTGCTCGAGCGCATCGAGGAGATTGTGATTTGAATCGTTCTTGTCGGCTTGAAGGAAGAAAAAGCTATTCATTGATACACTCGATTCGGCGGTTTGTACTCATTTTTAATTCTGACATCATTGAGATGGGCCACAAAGCGGCCCTCACGGTATACGCCCTCGGTCCCAGCTGCTCTCTCATCGGCACCCCAGTTGCCGGCCCTGCTCCCCAGCGTCGTCAGTCCGGGTGAGATCGAGAAGGCATCCTCACCCGCCCAGCCTGGCCAAGCGTGTTCACGTCGCATCCCTCACTGGCGAAACCGGCGCGGCAAGCATCGGCGGGACGAACCCCTCGTCGGTCAATGCCCGCACCACGCCACGCAAGAGCATGTTGTTCGCGAAGCCGATGGTGTACTGCCGCGCCCCTTGCTTGATGGGTTGCAGCATGCCGGCATCCACCAGTTTGCGGATCTGGTAGGTGCGTTGGTTGGCATTCAGGCCGGCCAGTATCGGTTCCAGGTCGCTCGCCTTGACGACGCCGAGCTTGATGGTCGCGTTGAGCGCCGAGGCTTCCTGCACCGTCACCCATTGCCGGTCGCGGGCGAAGGCCACGGCGGGCAGCAGGACTCTCGCCTGGAGTTGGGCATAGTCCGCCAGCCGGTCGAACTTGTTCAGTTCGTCGCGTATGCCCGCCAATACATAGGTGCACCAGGTTTCCAGCGCCGCCTCCGTGCCGGCATCCGCCGCTCCCAGCATGGCGTAGTAGCGCTCCCGGTCGGCGCAAAACACCGCCGCCGGATTCAACAGCCGGCCCGCCGCGCTGACCCGGAAACCATATTTGATCAGCAGGGCATAGGTCAGCAGGCGCACCACCCGGCCGTTGCCGTTGCTAAACGGATGAATCCAGGCAAAACGGTGGTGCGCCAGGGCCACTTTCATCAGGTCGTATTTGGGCGGATCGGGCCGGTTGATGAAGGCCACCAGTTCGGCCATGTACTCGGGCACCCGTATCGCATCGGGCGGCAGATGTTCCGCCTGCGCAATCGTTACCGGGCCGCCACGGTAGGCCCCCGGCGTGCGGTCGCCCTCCCGGTCGAGGGTCTCCACCGTGGTGGCATGCAGGCCGCGCAGCAGGTGCTCGCTCAACGCCTCGCCCGGCTGCATGGCTTCTTCCACCTGGCACATGGCCTGTTCGATGTTGGCGATTTCACGCAACGCCTCGTTGTCGGCGCCCCCTTGGTGAACGCGGGTTTCCACGTAATCCGCGAGCGTAGTGTGGTTGCCCTCGATGCGTGCCGAAGCCAGGCTTTCCAGCAGATGGAACACCTGCTTGAGCTGGAGGAAGACCGGCGGCGGCGTGGTGCCGCGAATCTCCAGCCGCCGCAGGTGTTCCAGGTCGGTCAGCACGTCGAGCAACGGCGAGTCGAAGCTCGGATTCAGCAGCCGGAGATCGTGATGGGCAAATCGGGGCATGGCGCGACGTTTCTCAAACACCCTGAAGAATTATCTGAAATATTGTTCCGAAAAGCATTGCAGGACAATACGTTATTAACTTTGCCAAGAAAAATTATCTGCATTGATTGGTGTGCGCATCTGGAAAGACTGGATGCGGGATGTTGAATCTCTAGGGCAGGGGGCACGCCCGCTTGGCGGCCCCAGCCTCATCTGCCAGACTTTCCCCATGAAACTCAGTGAACTCGGCCTGGATCGCGGCTTGGCGGACACCGCCGGCGAACTATGTGGACCTGATTTGTCCGTCGCCCGCGTCACCGCGGTCGACCGGGGCCGCTACCTGATCCGGGGCGAGGACGGCGAGGCGCCGGCCGAATTGACCGGGCGGTTCCTCCATCTCGCCGAGTCGTCCGCCGAGCTGCCCTGTGTCGGCGACTGGGTGTGCGCGCAGTACCGCGACGCCGGCACCCAGGCCAGCATCCACCAGGTGCTGCCGCGTCGCTCCTTCCTCCGGCGCAAGGCGGCCGGGCGAGAGGTGGAATTCCAGATGATCGCGGCCAACATCGACGTGGCGTTGGTCGTCCAGGCCTGCCACTTCGATTTCAATCCCCGCCGCCTGGAGCGCTATCTGGTGATGGTCCGGGATGGCCATATCGAGCCCGTGGTGCTGCTGACCAAGACCGACCTGGTGGCGCCGGAGGAACTGGAGCGGCTGATCGACCGCATCCGGCGCCTGGGGGTGGCGGCGCGTATCGTCTGCATCAGCAACGTGACCGGCGCCGGCGTCGAGGAGGTGCGGGCGCTCATGGCGGCCGGCCGGACCTATTGCCTGCTGGGCTCGTCGGGCGTCGGCAAGACCACGCTGATCAACCGCCTGCTCGGCGACGACGCCCTGGAGACCGGCGCGGTCAGCCATACCGGCGAGGGCCGCCACACCACCACGCGGCGCCAGTTGATCGTGCTCGATCAGGGCGCCCTGCTGATCGATATGCCGGGCATGCGCGAACTGGGCATGCTGGGCGCCGGCGAGGGCATCGAGGAGGCCTTTGCCGACATCGCTGAGCTGGCCCAGGGCTGCCGGTATCCCGACTGCCGCCATGACCGCGAGCCGGGCTGCGCGGTGCGCGCTGCCGTCGAGCGGCAGGAACTGGCCGAGGAACACCTGGAAAGCTACCTGAAGCTGCGCAAGGAGTCGGAATTCCACGACCAGTCCTACGCCGACCGGCGCAAGAAGGACCGGGAGTTCGGCCGCTTCCTGCACCACTACAAAAAGCACAGGGACTGACTGGGCCGGGATTATCGATCCGGCCCATAAACATCTGGACTCCCACCCTCACCCGCACTGCCGTGCACCCCTCCCCCCTCGAGGGGGAGGGGCTGGGGGTGAGGGGGCGATCAAACCAAATTTGGGCCGGATCAATAGGCCGGCATCGGGCGGCGGCGCTCAGGGGCCGAGCTTGTCGAGTGGACGTTGGACGGGTTCGGCGGGCGGGGCCGCCGGCCGGACGGACACGCAGACCCCGTAGCGATGAATGACCATGATGTCCGGTGGCGCCTGGCCGGGGGTGTAGACGTTGCGGCCGCCATTGGCCGCGTCCGCCTTGGCGAACACCCACACGTCCGGGCCGAAGCCGGCGTCGGTGCCGTCCTGCGCCAGGTTGCGGACGATGCCGTAGAGGTAGCGCAGGGCCGATCCCCAGACGACGCGTTCGGGGAAGGCGACCCGCCCCTGGGCGTCCGAATGGCGGGTCTCGGACTGCTTGTCCGACTGGTAGGCGAGATGGCGCCAGGTCTGGGTGGTCTCGATGCCGGGCCGGGCAGCGCCGAACTGGTCGATCAGCCGCATCGGCCAGGCAGGCACGACCTGATGCGGTGTCGGGATCGCCAGGACGAGCAAGACCGCCAGCGCAAGCGCCGCCCTGGGGTGGGAGACAACGATCTTGGTCCACATCTGCCCGGCCCTCGCAAAGCCCTTTGGGGTTTCGTGCCGGCCAGGCCCGGTGGTTTGCGTCGATCCGGCCCGGCCAGTCTTCAGCATAGGCGGCGCCCGGCGTAAGCCGGCGGATTTTCGGCGCCGGCCGCGCGGCGGGGCCGGCTCTCAGGGTTGCCGGCCGCCCACCCTCAGCGCCAGCGGCCAGGTCACCTGGCGGACACTCTCCGGCTCGCTCCACAGGGGCGCCAAGGCCTCCGCCAGCCCGGCCACCGGGTCGTCGCCATGGGCCTGGACGTAGCGGCCCGTGGCCGACCAGCTGCGGAAGTAGCCCAGCAGGCGGGGCAACGGCCAGTGCGCGGTCATCTCGAAGGCCGGGGGCGCGAGTTCGGCGAAGGGGAAGTCGAGCGTGCGGTAGCCCTGCTCGACCAGCACGCGTTCCGGCGGCCAGTAGGGGCCCACCACCTCGCGGTAGAAGTGCTGCACCAGGGCGTCGACGGCCTCGCCTTCGACCGTCTGCACGCCGTAGCTCCAGACCGCCAGGAGCCCGCCCGGCTTCAGCACCCGGCGCGCCTCGGCGTAGAAACGGGGGCGGTCGAACCAGTGCAGGGCCTGGGCCACGGTGATCAGGTCCACCGAGGCGTCGGCCAGCCCGGAGGCCTCGGCGGGGGCCTCGCGGTAGTCGATCCGGGGGTGGGGGAGGGCGCCCTGGAGCTGCTTGGCGCTGGCGTCCGTGGCCGCCACCCGGTCGAAGCGCTCGGCCAGGTCCACCGAGGCCTGGCCGCTGCCGCAGGCGCAGTCCCAGGCCAGGCCGCGGGCCGGGGCCTGCGCGGCCAGCCGGTCGAACAGGGCGGCCGGGTAGGTGGGCCGGAAGTCGGCATAGGCGCCGGCGACCGGCGCGAAATGGTCGCTGAAGGGCTGGGCGGTCATGGGGCGCTCCGGTTGGATGTCATGGTGCACAAGCTTACCGGGTTCGGCCGCTCAGCCGGCCACCAAGGCGGTGTAGCGCGCCGCCAGGTCGCGGAAGACCGGGCCGGGGCAGGCCGCCATGCGCCGGCCGTCCACCTCGGCCACCGGGATCAGCTCGGCGCCGGTCCCGGTCAGGAAGCATTCGTCCGCCGTGTAGAGGTCGTAGGGCGCCAGGGGCGTCTCCAGGGCCGGGATGCCGGCCTGGCCGGCCAGTTCCAGCACCGTCTCGCGGGTGATGCCGGCCAGGGCGCCTTCCACCGTGGGCGGCGTCAGCAGGCGGCCATGGCGGACGATGAAGACGTTGTCCGCCGTGCCCTCGGCCACCCGGCCGGCGCCGTTGAGCAGGATGGCCTCGTCGGCGCCGACCTGGTTGGCCTCGATGCGGGCCAGGATGTGGTTCAGGTAGTTCAGGCTCTTGATGCGCGGGTCGAGGCCGTCCGGCGGCAACCGGCGGGTGGCGGCGATGATCAGGCGGGCGCCCCGTTCGCGCACCGGCCCCGGCACCATGGTCAGCTCGTCGGCGATCACGAACAGGCTCGGCCGGGTGCAGTTCTTCGGGTCGATGCCGAGGGCGCCGACGCCTCGGGTGGCCACCACGCGCAGGTAGCCGTCGTCGTCCGGGAAGGCCGCTACGGTCTCGGCCACCGCGGCGGCCACCGCCTCGGGGCCGAAGGGCAGGTCGAGGGCGATGGCGCGGGCGGAATCGAACAGGCGCTCCAGGTGGGCCTGCAGCTTGAAGGGCCGGCGGCGGTAGAAGCGGATGCCCTCGAAGACGCCGTCGCCGTACAGCAGGCCATGGTCGAACACCGATATCCGGGCCTCGGCCGGCGGCACCAGCCGGCCATCCAGCCAGCAGACGGCTTTCTCATGCATCATGCGCTCCATTAGGTCAGTGTTATTGACGTATCAGCTTAGCGGCCCCGTGGCTAAAATGTCAACATGACTGACCTAAATGACCCTTCCCCGGAGCGCGAGGCCGAACTGAACCGGGCCCAGGAGGCGCTCTTCCACGCCTTCAACACCCTGGTCGCCCGTCCCGATGCCCTGCTGGCGGAGCAGGGCTTGTCCCGCGTCCACCACCGCATCCTGTATTTCGTCGGCCGCCATCCCGGCCTGTCGGTGAACGACCTGCTGGCCATACTCGGCGTCACCAAGCAGTCCCTCAACGGCCCCATGCGCCAACTCGCCGGCCTGGGCTACGTGCAGGCCGAGACGGACGCGCGCGACCGCCGGGTTCGCCGCCTGTCCCTCACCCCGGCCGGCCGGGAACTGGAGGCCGCCCTGTCGGGCGACCAGCGCGCCCGCTTCGCCCGCGTCTTCGCCGAACTGGGCCCGGCCGACGAGCAGGCCTGGCGCCGGGTGATGGCCCGGCTGGCCGACCGGAACGACATCCCCTTGACTTGACCGACCGGTCTATTATGATGCGAAACATGAACCCGGACACCGATACCCGCTCCCGCATCCTCGCCGCCGCCCGCGAGATGTTCCACGGCCGCAGCTATGCCGACGTGGGCATCCAGGAGATCTGCGAGGCGGCCCGGGTGCAGAAGGGCAGCTTCTACCACTTCTTCCCGTCCAAGCGCGACCTGGCCCTGGCGGTGATCGACGACATGGCCGGCGACTGGGCGCATGGCTTCGTCGCCGAGGCCTTCGATCAAGCCCTGGCGCCGGTCGAGCGGCTGGACTACATGATCGACGCCGCCTACTACTGGCAGAAGGCCGCCGCCGACATCGAGGGCCGCATGCCCGGCTGCCTGTTCGGCAACCTGGCCCTGGAGATGAGCACCCGCGACGACGTCATGCGGGCCAAGCTCAACTACGTCTTCGACAAGGCGCGCGACCGCTTCCGCGCCACCCTGGACGAGGCGGTCGCCACCGGCGCCCTGGCGGCCATGGACACCGAGGCGACGGCCACCGCCATGCTGGCCTACCTGGAGGGCGTCATCCTGCTGGCCAAGACCCGCGCCGACCCGGACCTGATCCTGCGCCTGGGACCGGCGATCAAGACCCTGAGGATCGAAATGAGCCACTGACCTTTTCCGTTATTGCCGTGAAAACGGGAATCCAGCCTTCAAGTCACTGGATTCCCGCCTGCGCGGGAATGACGTTAGCGACAGCCCTACCGGGCTTTTTTTTGAACCGCCACTAGACCGACCGGTCTACTTGCAAAAGGAGCTTCACCATGGAGAATACCCTCGACGCCCGCGGCCTCAACTGCCCGCTGCCCATCCTGCGCACCAAGAAGACCCTGAACGGCCTGCAGCCCGGCGACACCCTCAAGGTGGTGGCCACCGATCCCGGCTCGCTCAAGGACATGGCCGCCTTCTGCTCCCAGACCGGCAACACCCTGCTGTCGTCGCAACAGGCCGGCGGCGACTACGAATTCCTGATCCGCAAGGCCTGAGGAGAGACATCATGAACGTCGCCAAACTGCAAACCGCGAACACCGCCGCCATGCCGGCCGACCTGGCCGCCCTGGAGTCCTGGTTCGACCGCCGCCTGGACGAGAAGCTGGCCGAGCGGGAGGCCAACCGCATTCCCTCGCTCGCCCTGATCGCCACCAAGGGCACCCTGGACATGGCCTATCCGCCCTTCATCCTGGCCTCGACGGCCGCCGCCCTGGGCTGGAACGCCTCCATCTTCTTCACCTTCTACGGCCTGGAACTGCTCAAGAAGGACCTGCACCTCAAGGTCTCGCCCCAGGGCAACCCGGCCATGCCCATGAAGATGCCGTTCGGGCCGGACTGGCTGAAGCGCATCAACATGCCGATCCCGAACCTGGTCTCGGGCAACGTGCCCGGTTTCGAGAGCCTGGCCACCAGCCTGATGGAGCAGACCGTGAAGGCCAAGGGCGTGCCCAGCATCAAGGAACTGCGCGACATCTGCATCGAGTCGGAGGTCCGCCTGGTGGCCTGCCAGATGACCGTCGACCTGTTCAACTACCGGCAGGACGAGTTCATCCCGGAGATCGCCGAGTGGATCGGCGCCACCAGCTACCTGGCTGAGGCGCGCAACGCCGACGTCTGCCTGTTCGTCTGAGCCGGCCCGATGACCGCCGTCCTGGTCACCGGCGCCACCGGCTTCGTCGGCCGCCACGCTCTGGATGCCCTGGCGCGGCGTCCGGAGGTGCGTGCTGCCCACCGCGGCCGGTGGTGGGGCAGGGCGGGGCCTAGCGGCAATACCGCCCATCCGAACAAAAAATCCCTGAACCGATATCCACTTCCGTCCGTCTATCGTCGGTCAGCCCTGTAAATTCCGAGAGGAGATCACCATGAAAAACGATCAGGCGGCCCATGAGACCACGGGGGTTACGGTAAAGCTGCTTGCAGCCATCGACCTGGGCCCGGAGATCGACGGCATGGCGGGGCGCCAGCTTCGAATGCGCCTGGTCAACATCGAGCCCGGAGGCGTCTTCGGCCCGGTGCACGACCATAAGGACAGACCCGGGGTCGTCTACATACTGCAAGGCACCATCACCGACCACCGCAACGGGGTCGCCACCGAATACGGCCCCGGATTGGGCTGGCCCGAGGACCGGAACACCACTCACTGGCTGGAGAACCGGGGCACGGTTCCGGCGGTGGAGATATCGGTCGACATCGTCCGGCAGGAATAAGCTGGAACTCGCGACCCGACGGGGTCGTGGATGACGTGCAAGTCCTCCGGCCGGTCACCGGGGATGGCCTTCCGCAAGCTCTTGAGCATGCGCCGACGGAGCGGCTGGATGCGACAAACTTGACAAGGGACGCCGTCAAGCCGGTATCGTAGGCCCCGATGACCGTCCTTTATCAGACCTATTTCGGGCTCGCCGAGGCGCCGTTTTCCATCGCCCCGACCCCCCGTTTCCTCTACCTGAGCCAGCGCCACCAGGAGGCCCTGGCGCATCTGCTCTATGGCATCGAGGGCGATGGCGGCTTCGTGCTCCTCACCGGCGAGGTGGGCGCGGGCAAGACCACGGTCTGCCGCCACCTGCTCGACCGGATACCCGAGACCTGCGAAGTCGCCTACATCTTCAATCCCAGGCTGACGGTCACCGAACTGCTGGCCACCCTGTGCGACGAGTTCGGCATCGCGAGCCCGCCGGGGGACGCCAGCATCAAGGACTACTTCGATCGCCTGTACCGGCACCTGCTCGACAGCCACGCCCAGGGTCGGCACGCCGTCCTGATCATCGACGAGGCGCAGAACCTGGCCCCGGACGTCCTCGAGCAGATGCGCCTGCTGACCAACCTGGAGACCAGCGAGCGCAAGCTGTTGCAGATCGTCCTGCTGGGCCAGCCCGAACTGGGGGTCATGCTGGCCCGGCCGGAATTGCGCCAGCTCGCCCAGCGCATCGTCGCCCGCTACCACCTCGGGGCGCTCACCCGGCACGAGGTGGGCGCCTACATCCGCCACCGCCTGGCGGTGGCAGGCAGCCAGGCAGAATTGTTCCCGCCCGCCCTGGTGGCGCGCATCCACAGCCTGACCGGCGGCATCCCCAGGCTGATCAACCTGCTCTGCGACCGGGCCCTGCTGGGTGCCTATGTTCAGGGCAGGCCACAAGTCGATCGGCGTATCCTGGCTGGGGCGGCCGGCGAGATTTTCGGCCATGCGGAGGGACGACGCACCTGGGCCTGGCGGGCTGTCTTTGGGGCGGCCATCCTGATCGCCGGCCTGGGTTCGGCCGTGGCCGTCTACTGGCGTTCGCTTCCGGATGGGCGGGCCGTATCGGCACCGTCCGCCGTTCCGGTCGCGGCGCCACGACCGGAACGGCTGGAGTGGCCGCCTGACGTCCACCCGTCGGATGGCTCGGAGGAGGCCAACACCGCACTGTTTCGGGCTTGGGGGCTGGAATACTCCGGCGGAGATGGCTGTGCCCAGGCCGGCCGGTACGGTCTGAGCTGCCTGGCCGCTCGGGGCGGTCTGGACGACTTGAAGCACTGGAACCGGCCAGCCGTGTTGCAAATGCGCGATGGCCAAGGCAAGGATTTTCTCGCCACGCTGGTTGCCCTGGATTCGGAAGGCGCCCGCTTCGTCGTCGCCGGGCACGAGCGTGCAGTGGGGGCGACGGCCCTTGCCGAACAGTGGACTGGCCGATACAGCCTGCTTTGGCGGCAGCCGGCACAGGTGTCCGGGGCGATCCGGCCGGGCAGTCGCGGGCCGCAGGTGATCTGGCTGCGTCAACATCTGGATTTGCTCGATGGGCACACGGAAGCTGGCGGGCCCGCCGCCGATTTCGATGCCGATCTGGAACGCCGCCTGAAACGCTTCCAACTGGAGCAGGGCCTGATGCCGGACGGTTCCGTCGGTCCCAAGACACTGGTCCGCCTGGTCGGCCTGGCCGATCCGGACGCGCCCAGGCTGGTCAGGGCCAAGGAGGTGCGCTGATGTCTTATATCCTCGATGCCTTGCGCAAATCCGAGCTGCAACGCAACCAGGTCGCGGCACCCTCCAGGCCGCTGGAGCTGCCGCTCGCATCGGCACCGGCATCACCCCGGCCGGCCTACCGGTTATGGCTGCCCGCTGCGGTTGCGCTCATGGCGATTGCATCCTTCTGGCTCTGGCCCGAAGGCGCGAAAGTGGCTCCGCCCATACCGGCCCTACCCGGCAATTCGGTACCGGTTCCAGCATCGACGGGCGCCGAATCGGCGCCGGCGCCCGATGCGGCGGCACCGTCTGCCATGCCGGCCCAAGAAGCCAAGACCAGGCATGCCGTCGCGCCCGTGAACCAGGACGAAACGATCAAGCTTGCCCCGCCGGCTGTTGCTGCGCCGGCACGGGCGGCCGAGGCGACGACCCCGACGGTCGATCGGAATCTCGTCGAGCAGGCCGCTCCGGCCGCGACGTTGGCCGACCTGCCGCCCGAAGTCCGGCAGGCGATCCCGGCCATGACCATCGCCATGCACAGCTATTCGGACAAGGCTGCCGAGCGCATGGTGATGGTCAACGGCAAGATCCTGCATGAAGGCGACGAACTGACGCCAGGCCTGCGTCTGGATAGGGTTACAGCGGAGGGGCTGGTGTTCGCCTACCGGGGCTATCGGATCCAGCGCGGCCTGCACTGACCCACGCGGGCGCGCCGATATCGGTATCATTCCCGCTGAACCCTATAGCCAAAGCGCCGACCATGCGTGTCCTGTCCGTCATCCCGCCGATGACGCAGCTCAACACCCCGTATCCCTCGACGGCCTACCTGACCGGCTTCCTGCGTTCGCGCGGCGTCGACGCGGTGCAGGAGGACCTGGCCCTGGCCTTGGTCCTGAAACTGTTCTCGCCCGAGGGGCTGGACGCGATCCGGGCAGCCGTCGAGGCCATCCCCGCCAAACAGCGCACACCGCGCGCCAAGGCCTTCCTGCACGAATTCGCGCGCTACCGGGCCTGCGTCGGCCCGGCGGTCGCCTTCCTGCAGGGGCGCGACCCCAGCATGGGCCACCGCATCGCCGGCCGCCGCTTCCTGCCCGAGGGGGCGCGCTTCGAATCCCTGGACGTCTATTACGACCCCGAAGGCGGCGACCCCCTGGCCTGGGCCTTCGGCGCCCTGGGCGTGCAGGATCGGGCTCGCCATTTCGCCACCCTGTTCCTGAACGACCTGGCCGACGTCCTGCGCGAGGCGGTCGACGGCCGCTTCGAGTTCGTCCGCTACGCCGAGTCGCTGGCCCTGAGCCAGCCGACCTTCGACCCCCTGGCCGAGGCCCTGGCCGCGCCGGAAACCCTGGTGGACCGCACCCTGCGCGAGCTGACCCTGGCGGCGCTGGCCCGCCATGCCCCGCAGGCGGTGCTGGTCTCGGTGCCGTTCCCCGGCTCGGTCTACGGCGCCTTCCGGATCGCACGGGCGATCAAGGCGGCCCGTCCGGACGTCGTCACCGTGCTGGGCGGCGGCTACGTCAACACCGAGCTGCGCGAATTGAGCGAGACGCGCGTGTTCGACTATTTCGACTACGTCACCCTGGACGACGGCGAGCGCCCGGTCCTGGCCCTGCTCGAACACCTGCGCGGCGACCGCGGTCAGGACAGGCTGGTGCGCACCTTCGTGCGCCCAGTCCCCCCACTCCCAGCCCCTCTGTGGGCTAACGCCCATCCCTCGCTTCACTCGGGACCGCCACTTTCGTGGCGTCCTGCGCCCTGCGGGCTGGTCCCGCAAGCGGAGGAGGGGAGTGTCCGCTACGTCGATTGCGGCGAGCCCGACATTCCCTTCGCCGAGGTCGGCACGCCGACCTGGGACGGCCTGCCGCTGGACCGCTACCTGTCCATCCTCGACATGCTCAACCCCATGCATCGGCTCTGGTCGGACGCGCGCTGGAACAAGCTCACCGTGGCGCACGGCTGCTACTGGAAGAAGTGCAGCTTCTGCGACGTCAGCCTGGATTACATCTCGCGCTACGAGGCGGCCAACGCCGAACTGCTGGTGGACCGCATCGAGACCATCATCGCCGAGACCGGCCAGACCGGCTTCCACTTCGTCGACGAGGCGGCGCCGCCCAAGGCCCTCAAGGCCCTGGCCGAGGAGCTGCGCCGCCGGAACCGGGCGATTTCCTGGTGGGGCAACATCCGGTTCGAGAAGTCGTTCACCCCCGAGCTCTGCCACCAGTTGGCCGAGAGCGGCTGCATCGCCGTCTCGGGCGGCCTCGAGGTGGCCTCGGACCGGTTGCTCAAGCTGATGCAGAAGGGCGTCTCGGTCGAGCAGGTGGCGCGGGTGACGCGCGCTTTCAGCGACGCCGGCATCCTGGTCCATGCCTACCTGATGTACGGCTTCCCGACCCAGACCGTGCAGGACACCGTCGACGCCCTGGAATACGTGCGCCAGCTGTTCGAGGCCGGCTGCATCCAGTCCGGTTTCTTCCACCGCTTCGCCTGCACCGTGCATGCGCCGGTCGGCCTGCACCCGGAGCAGTACGGCATCACGTTGAAGCCGCTGCCGCCGGTCAGCTTCGCGAAGAACGACGTGCAATTCGTCGATCCGACCGGGGTCGACCACGACAAGCTCGGCGTGGCCCTCAACAAGGCGCTCTACAACTACATGCACGGCATCGGCCTGGATCAGGACGTGCGCGGCTGGTTCGAGGACCGGGTGCCCAGGCCGCGGGTGCCGCGGAACTTCATCGAACGGGCGCTGGCGGGGGGTGGCGGGTAGCCACACCCTCTCCCGCGCTTCCGCGCACCCCTC
>JAAXVP010000319.1:0-3204 GCA_013335435.1 Thiobacillus sp.
GGTCTCTGCACGCCTTCAGAACATACCCTGTCCGTTTTTCATCCGCTGTTTCCGGCGCCCTTCGTGCCGCAGACCTTCCTGCCGCAGACGCGAATGACCTGGCTGTTTGGTGTATTCTGGCGGCAGGTATTCTCACGGTGAGGCTCTCATCGGGCAAAACCGAATCTCATGAATCGAAGCCGGCGAGTCATGCACGGGCGGCTTGGACAATCATTCTGGCCGCTCAATCCGTGCGTTCAACCCCCGCACGCACACCTCCGGCAATCGTCACAGCATGGGCCGCGCCGAAATCTTCCGCAACGCGGCGGGCTTTAGATTCGTCGGCGCAAACGCCAAACATGGTGGGGCCACTGCCGCTCATGGCGGCGGCGGCACAGCCAGCTTCAAGGAGTTGCGTTTTGATTTCCGCCAATACGGGGTGCATCGCGAATGCCGGGCCTTCCATGCGGTTGAATACGGCCCCGGCAATATCGCCGAGGTCGCCCGTGCCGGCGTCGATACCTTCGTGGCCGGTTCCGCCGTGTTCGGCAAGTACAACGCCAACGACAAGAACAAGTACGACACCATCATCGGCGAGATGCGTGCCGAATTGGCCAAGGTCTCGTCGTGAAGGGTGAAGGGACCGCGCCGGGGGCGCTCAAGGGGGAAGGGGACAACACCCTTCCCCCTTCACCCTTCCCCCTTCAAATCAAAGCCGTCGTCATCGACCTCGACGGCACCTTGCTCGACACCGCGCCGGACCTGGCCGACGCCGCCATGGCGATGGCGGCCGACCTGGGCCTGCCGGAGATCGACCTGGCCACGGTGAAGACCTACATCGGCAACGGCGTCTCGCGCCTGGTCAAGCGGGTGCTCACCCGCGAGATGGACGCCGAGCCGGACAAGGAATTGTTCGGCCGCGCCATGCCGACCTACGAGAAGCACTACGCCGAGTGGGTGTCGCGCAAGAGCCGGCCGTTCGCCGGTGTGGTGGAAGGCTTGCAGGCCTTCAAGGCGATGGGGGTGCACGTCGCCTGCATCACCAACAAGGCCGAGCGCTTCACCGTGCCCCTGCTGCAGGATACCGGCCTGTTCCCGTTCTTCGAACTGATCCTGTCCGGCGACAGCCTGCCCGAGCGCAAGCCGTCGCCGTTGCCGTTGCTGCACGCCTGCCAGTACTTCGGCGTCGAGCCGGGCGAACTGTTGCTGATCGGCGACTCGCTCAACGACGCCCAGGCCGCGCGGGCCGCAGGCTGCCCGGTGTTCTGCGTGCCCTACGGTTACAATCGGGGTCGTCCGGTGGCAGAATTGGACTTGGACGCGGTGGTGCCGAGTCTTGTCGAAGCCTCTAATTTGGTCGTGAAGAAATGAATTCATCCTCCCTGGAAATCGGAAAAGTGAGCCGCCTGTCGTGGCGATGGCGTTCCTGAGCCACGTCCCGACCCGTGTATCCACTTCATCCGTTTTCAGAGAGCGATCATGACTGAGCAGGAATTCAACGATTTCGCCCGCCAGGGCTACAACCGCATCCCCGTCTACCGGCAACTCCCGGCCGACCTGGATACCCCCCTTTCCATCTATCTGAAGCTGGCCAACCAGCCCTACACCTATCTGCTCGAATCGGTGGTGGGCGGCGAGCGTTTCGGCCGCTATTCCTTCATCGGCCTGCCGGCCCGGACCGTCCTGCGCGTGCATGGCCACTTCGTCAGTGTCGAGACCGACGGCCAACCGGTCGAGCAGAGCGACTGCGCGGACCCGCTCGCCTTCATCGAGGCCTTCAAGGACCGCTACAAGGCGGCCCCGCTGGCCGGACTGCCGCGCTTCCCGGGCGGCCTGTGCGGCTACTTCGGCTATGACACCGTGCGCTACATCGAGAAGCGCCTGGCCGATACGGTCAAGCCGGATGTCCTGGCGACGCCGGATATCCTGCTCATGCTCACCGACGAACTGGCCGTGGTCGACAACCTGTCCGGTCGCCTGACCCTGATCGTCTACGCCGACCCGATGCAGGAAGATGCCTACGCCAAGGCGCAACTGCGTCTGGCCGAACTGGCACGCCAACTGGGCAAGCCGGCGACGCCGCCGCGCTTCGAGCCGGGCGAGCCGGCCGAGGCCGTATCCGAATTCGGCGAGGCCGCCTTCAAGGCCGCCGTCGAGCGCGCCAAGCGCTACATCACCGACGGCGACATCATGCAGGTGGTCCTTTCCCAGCGCATGAGCCGGCCTTTCCGCGCCCATCCGCTGTCGCTCTACCGCGCCCTGCGCGGCCTCAACCCGTCGCCCTACATGTTCTATTACGACATGGGCGGTTTCCACGTGGTCGGTTCGTCGCCGGAGATCCTGGTCCGCCTGGAGGGCGACCTGGTCACCGTGCGTCCGATCGCCGGCACCCGCCCGCGCGGCGCCACGCGCGAGGCCGACCAGCAACTGGAAGCCGACCTGCTCGCCGATCCCAAGGAACTCGCCGAGCACGTCCAGCTCATGGATCTGGGCCGCAACGACGTCGGCCGGGTGGCCGAGGTGGGCAGCGTCAAGGTCACCGAGAAGATGGTCGTCGAGCGCTACTCGCACGTCATGCACATCGTCTCCAACGTCGAAGGCCGGTTGCGCCCAGGGCTCTCGGCCATGGACGTGCTGCGCGCCACCTTCCCGGCCGGCACCGTATCGGGCGCGCCCAAGGTGCGGGCCATGGAGATCATCGACGAACTGGAACCGAGCAAGCGCGGCGTCTATGCCGGCGCGGTCGGCTACCTGGGCTTCAACGGCGACATGGACGTGGCCATCGCCCTGCGCACAGCCGTGGTCAAGGACCAGGTCTTCTACATGCAGGCCGGTGCCGGCATCGTTGCCGACTCGGTGCCCGAGAACGAATGGATCGAAACCTGTAACAAGGCACGTGCCGTGGTCCGGGCTGCCGAACTGGCCCAGGCCGGATTCGGTGCCGAACCGGAGTGATTTCGCTGCCGCGATGATGGCGGCGGTCACTGCTTGGCGCTACACTTAGCCGATTATTTTCATGGAGATGGAGACATCATGAAGTACCTCAGCCGTACCCTGGTTCCGCTCTGCCTGGCGCTTGCCACGCCCGTCGCCTACGCCGCCGACGGCCAGGCCCAGCCGGCTGTTCCGCAGGCGGCCTATCCGCAGGCGGGTGCGCCGCAGTATCCGTTCTTCCCGTTCCCGTTCCCGCAGCTGCAGTTCCTGAAACGTCCACCACGAAGGCAC
>JAAXVP010000319.1:3214-3850 GCA_013335435.1 Thiobacillus sp.
CAACTACGCGCCCCAGATGGTCCCGCAGCAATACGCACCCGCCTACATGCCGCAGATGATCCCGCAGCAATACGGCTACGTGCCTTATCCGATGCCGGCCAACATCGACCCCAAGGTCATGGAGGCGATCCGCGCCGTAATCCAGTCCGGCCAGAATGCCGGTGCTGCCGCCGCCAAGGCGACCGACAGCGCCGCCAAGGCCGACAGCGCCGCCAAGGCGGCCGGCGAGGTGGTCGACCGCGCCAGCGCCTTCACCCAGAAGGCCGCCCAGGGCATGGCCACCTTCGCCCAGTCCGCCAACGAGGTGGTTGCCGCCGGCAACAAGGCCGAGCAGGCCGCCCAGGTCGCCAACCAGGCCGCCGCCCGCGCCGAGGCCATGACCGCCAAGGTCCAGGTCGTCGCCGACCGCGCCGCCCAGGGCATGGCCGCCTTCGCCCAGTCCGCCAACACGGTCACCGCCGCCGGCGTCCGTGCCCAGGAGGCCGCCAGCAAGGCCGAGCAGTCCGCCGCCAAGGCCATGGAGCTGATCCAGCAGGCCGAGGCCATGCTCAAGGAGCTCGACGCCCGCTTGGCGAAGCTGTCCGCCGCGCCGGCCGCCCCCGCTCCCGCCGCCCATGCCGCTGCCCCGGCGCCGGC
>JAAXVP010000320.1 GCA_013335435.1 Thiobacillus sp.
CTGAAGGCGCACCTGAGCCGCGGCGACGGCACCTCGGTTTGGCGCTACCTGCCCCACGCGGTCGGCAACGACGCCTACGAATGGGTGAAAGCCAGCATCGTCTCCGGAACCTCGCCGGACACCCGCCTGGTCTTGCGCGGCCCGCTCGACCGTTTCCCGTTCGACAAGGGCGGCGGCGAATTCCAGGTCGACGTGCGGATGCGCGATGCCGTCCTGCAATACGCGCCCGACTGGCCGCGCATCACCGGCATCAACGGCATGCTCACCTTCAAGGACAAGGGCATGCATATCACGGCGGACAGCGGCGACATCCTCGGCGCCCGCCTCGCCAATGTCCGGGCCATCATTCCCGACCTGCAATATTCCCTCGAGGAGATGCTCACCCTGGAAGGCCAGGCCAGCGGCGCCACGCCGGCCTTCCTGGACTTCATCCGGCAAAGCCCGGTCAACGAACACAGCGGCCGCTTCACGGAAAACCTGCGCGCCAACGGCAAGACCGACCTGGCCCTGCGCCTCAACCTGCCCCTGCGCCACATCGTCGACAGCCGGGTCGCCGGCCGCATCACCCTGACCGACAACCAGATCCAGCTCGGCGGCAAGCTGCCCGCGCTCGACCGGGTCAACGGCAGCCTGGGCTTCACCGAAAAGTGGGTGCGCGGCAACGGCCTCGGCGCGCTTCTTTATGGCGAGCCGGTCAGCGTCGGCCTGGCCAGCGAAACCGGCGGCAAGGTACGGGCCAACCTGAAGGGCAAGCTGACCGCCGCCACCTTGGCGCAATGGCTGCCGGCGCCGATGGTGAAACGGGTGACCGGCGCCACCGACGTCCAGGCCGAAATCACCCTGCGTCAGGGTGAGATGGGCCTGGATATCAAATCCGACCTCAACGGCCTGGCCATCGACCTGCCCGCGCCGCTCGGCAAGAAGGCCGACCTGGCCATGCCGACCACGGTGAGCGGCAAGGACAACGACCGCCAGCCGACCAGCCTGAATTTCCGCTATGGCACGCTGCTGGCTGGCGCCCTGATCCTGCCCGACCAGGGGCCCGCGCGCCTGGGCCTGATGTTCGGCGGCGAACAGGCGACGCCCCCCAAGGAACCGGGCCTGGTCGTGCAGGGCAACCTGCGCCAGCTCGACCTCGATGCCTGGCGCGCCCTCGATTTCAAGGCCGGCGCCAACGGCGACGGCCTGCCGATCCGGGACATCAGCCTGAGCTTCAACGAACTCAAGGCGTTCAGTCGCAAGTTGCGCGAGATACATGTGCGCGCCCGGCCGGAAAAGGAGACTTGGCACGTCAAGCTGTCCGGCCAGAACATGATGGGCGAGGTGGAATACGGTCCGCGCGCCGACCAGCCGGGCAACCGCTTCGCCGGCCGCTTCAGCAAGCTGACCATCCCCAAGGAAGAGGCCGGAACGGTGGAACAGGGCCCGGCCGACCTGGGCGAACTGCCGGCCGAGGTCGACCTCAGCGCGCAATCGTTCAGCTACCGCGACCGCGATCTGGGCGAACTGGGCCTGTCCTTCCGGGTCGAGAAGAACGGCCTGCGCATCGACACCCTCAAACTGGCCAACCCGGACAGCCGGCTGGAAGGCGGTGGCTGGCTGTCCGCCTCGCCCCTGCGCACCACCGAGCTGGACCTCAAGCTGACCTCGGGCAATCTCGGCCGCCTGATGAAACGGCTGGGCTATGCCGAGGCGGTCAAGGGCGGCGACCTGGCGGTCGACGGCAAGATCACCTGGCTGGGCCGCCCGGAGGACTTCAGCCTCGGCCAACTGGGCGGCAAGCTCAACGTCAGCCTGAAGAACGGCCGTTTCACCCAGCTCGACCCCGGCGCCGGCAAGCTGCTCGGCATCCTCAGCCTGCAGGCCCTGCCGCGCCGCATCGTGCTGGATTTCCGCGACGTCTTCTCGGAGGGCTTCGCCTTCGACGAAATCAAGGGCGACGTCTACCTGGAACGCGGCGTCGGCTACCTGCCCGGCCTGGCCATCAACGGCCCGGCCGCCAAGGTGCGCATGAACGGCAAGATCGACCTGGCGCGAGAAAGCCAGGCACTCCGGCTCTACATCCAGCCCCGCCTGGACGAGGGTGTCGCGGTCGGCGCCGGGCTGATCGGCGGTCCGGTCGTCGCGGTCGGGGCCTACGTCGCCAGCAAGATACTCAAGGATCCCATCGCCAAGGCCGCCAGCTTCGAATACCTGGTCGGCGGCACCTGGGCCGATCCGGACGTGAAGAAGCTGGCCAAGCCCGTGGCGGAAAAACCGGAAACCACGCCCTGACCGGGCCCTGTCGCCTCGCTCATGTCCCGCTCGGGGCCGGCATTGTGATAAGTTTCGGCACTAGTACTCAGCATTGGATGATACCGTGACCAGCAAACCCAGCTCCAGCTTCGCCAAGCCGCGCAGCCGCGCCACTCCCAAGACCGAAAAGGATGCCGGCGGCATCGTCCGCATGGCCGCCATCCAGATGGCCTCCGGTCCCAACGTATCGGCCAACCTGGCCGAAGCCGAGCGCCTGATCCAGCTCGCCGTCACGGCCGGCGCCAAGCTGGTCGCCCTGCCGGAAAACTTCGCCATCATGGGCCTCAAGGAGACCGACAAGGTCGCCGTGCGCGAGCATCCGGGCAAGGGCCCGATCCAGAAGTTTCTCGCCGCCCAGGCCAAGAAGCACGGCATCTGGCTGGTCGGCGGCTCGGTGCCCCTGGAATGCGACGACGCCAAGAAGGTCTACAACGCCTGTCTGGTCTACGACGACAAGGGCAAGCTGGCGGCGCGCTACGACAAGATCCACCTGTTCGGCCTCGACCTCGGCAACGAACACTACCGCGAAGAGACCACCATCAAGGCCGGCGATTCGGTCGTGGTCCTGGACAGCCCGTTCGGCCGCATCGGCCTGTCGATCTGCTACGACCTGCGCTTTCCCGAGCTGTACCGCGCCATGGGCGACGTCGACATCATCCTGGTCCCGGCCGCCTTCACCGCGACCACCGGCAAGGCCCACTTCGAAACCCTGATCCGCGCCCGCGCCATCGAGAACCTGGCCTACGTCATCGCCCCGGCCCAGGGTGGCTACCACCTGTCCGGCCGCGAGACCCACGGCGACACCATGATCGTCGACCCCTGGGGCAACGTGCTCGACCGCCTGCCGCGCGGCTCCGGCGTCGTCGTGGCCGGCATCAACCGGGCCTACCAGGAAAGCCTGCGCAAGAGCCTGCCGGCCCTCAAGCACCGCTCGCTGGATTGCGTCAAGTGCATCAAGCGCCAGTTGACCAAGGGATGACGACCGCCATGGACCAGGCCCTGGCCACCGCCACCGCCACCCTGCTGGCGCCGAACGGCCTCGACGACGGCAAGCTCGACACCGCCATGGGCTGGCTGGCCAGCCACAAGCTGGACGACGCCGATCTCTACTTCCAGTACTCGCGCTCCGAGGCCTGGAGCCTGGAGGAGGGCCAGGTCAAGTCGGGCAGCTTCAACATCGACCAAGGCGTCGGCGTGCGCGCCGTCAGCGGCGAGAAGACCGCCTTCGCCTATTCCGACGACATCAGCCTGCCGGCCATCGAGCAGGCCATCCGTACCGCCCGCGCGATCACCGCCGTGGCCGGCGAGGGCCGCGTCGCGTCCGGCCATGCCCTGGCCGGACGCAAGCTGTACGCCCCGCTCGACCCCATCGCCAGCCTGGCCGAGGCCGACAAGGTCGCCCTGCTGCACCGCCTGGAGGACTACGCCCGCAAGCTCGACCCGCGCGTCACCCAGGTCATGGCCAGCCTGGCCGGCGAATACGAAGTGATCCACATCGCCCGCCTGGACGGCCGCCGCGCCGCCGATGTGCGCCCGCTGGTG
>JAAXVP010000321.1 GCA_013335435.1 Thiobacillus sp.
CCCACGAGGGGGGAGGGGAGTGGTGGTGTCCTTCATGGCTTACTTGTACCCCGCCCGATCCATCAGCATGACCGCCTTGGCTTGCAATTTACCGGCCTCGGCGACGTTGATCAGGTTCTGCTTGAAGACGCCCCAGGCCGCCACCGCCGGGTCGGCCTTGACCTTCGGGTTGGCCGGGTACTCCATGTTCACGTCGGCATACAGGTTCTGGGCCTTCTCGGAGGACAGCCATTCCAGCAGCTTGACCGCCTCGGCCTCGTTTCTGGCGTAGCGGGTGACGCCGGCGCCGGAGACGTTGACGTGCACGCCGGTGTTGCCTTTCTGGTCCTGGTTCGGCCAGAAGATGGCCAGGGGCAGGCTGGGCTTCTTCTCCATCAGGCGGCCGTAATAATAGGTGTTCACCACGGTGACGTCGCACAGGCCGGCGGCCACCGCCTCCATGGCCTTGGTGTCGTCCGGGAACGGATCGGTAGCCAGGTTGGCGACCCAGCCCTTGACCATGGCCTCGGTCTTGGCCTCGCCGTATTCGCCGATCAGGGTCGCCACCAGGGACTGGTTGTAGACCTTTTTCGAGGTGCGCAGGCACAGGCGGCCTTTCCACTTCGGGCCGGCCAGATCCTCGTAGCTGGCCAGCTCGCCGGGCTTCACCTTGTTCGTGTTGTAGACCAGGGTGCGGGCACGCACCGAGAGGCCGAACCATGAATTGCCCGGGTCGCGCAGATGGGCCGGGATGTTCGCCTTCAGGGCCTTGGAATCGACCGGTTTGAGCAGGCCTTCCTCGGCCGCCTGCCAGAGGTTGCCGGCATCCACGGTCATGAACAGGTCGGCCGGGGTATTCCTGCCCTCGGCCTTCAGGCGCGCCATCAGTGGGCCTTCCTTGTCGGTGACGAACTTGACGGCGACGCCGGTCTCCTTGGTGTAGGCATCGAACAGCGGCTTGATCAACTGCTCGTTGCGGGCGGAATAGACCACTACCTCGGCGGCCTGGACGGCGCTGGAGGCGAGGGCGGCGGTCAACAGCAGGACGGTCTTTAACATGGGGTTCTCCGTAGGCAGGGATGATTTGTCCGGGACGCCACCATTACAACACAAACGAGAATGAGTATCAAATGCGTTGCAAAAGAGAATTGCTCTCATTATGATGCAGCCATGAATCACGGAACGACGAACAAGGCCGCGACCGAAGCGGCGCCAGACCGGTGCCTGGAAGACCCCGGCACGGTGGTCGAGGCTGAACGCCTGTTCAAGGGCGGCCAGGTCCTGGTCATCGAGTTCCGCGGTGAGCGCTACCGGCTGCGCAAGACGCGCAACGGCAAGCTGATCCTCACCAAGTAAACACCAGCCAGCCAACGGGCCCTGCCCCTGTAGCCAGCCAAGCGATCATTTTTATTGGCTCTCGATAGGGGAATTGCATGCTGCACAAGAATGCCCTGGTCCTGGCTCTGGCCGGACTGTTCGCCACGCCCGCCCTGGCGGTGGACAACGAAACACTGCTCCAGGAGATGCGCCGCCTGGCCGAGCGTGTGGCCCAGCTGGAGGCGGCCAACCGGAAGCTGGAGGTCGCGCTCGGCCAGGCCGCGGCGCCGGCTCTGGCGACCCGGGTGGAGGAGGTGGAGAACGCCGTCGTCGCCTTGCGCGACAAGCCGAGCGGATCCGAAGCGTTCGACGGCATCAGCGTCGGCGCCTCCCTGGTCATGGTGGCCCAGAACAGCCGCGGCGGCGCCGGCGACAGCAGTCAACTGAGCGCCCGCGCCGACGTCGAGGTGGAACTGCCCGGCGGCTCCATCGGCGCCGCCCGGGGCAGGCTGTTCGGCCATCTGCGCGCCGGCGACGGCGACGGGGTTGACACCGGCGCCTACGCCACCGCGAACGCCACCGCCTTCAACTTTGCCCAGCCGGTGCTGATGCAGGCCTGGTACCAGCTCGACATTCCGGTCGGCGGCGGCAGCGGAGAACTGGGCCAGGTGGAGGTCACCCTGGGCAAGATCGACCCGTTCGGCTTCTTCGACGGCAACAACGTCGCCGACGACGAATCCGAGCAATTCCTCAACCTGGCCTTCGTCCACAACCCGCTCCTGGATGCCGGCGGCGATATCGGCGTCGGCGAGCACGGCGCCAGCCCCGGCCTGCGCGTCGCCTACGTCAGCGACATCAACGGCGGCAGCCACGTCACCGCCGCCCTGGGCCTGTTCGGTGCCGGCGACGGCGCCAACTACACGGATACCTTCGAGAAGCCCCTGGTGATCGGCCAGCTGGAATACGCCGGCAAGCCCTACGCCGGCCTGGAGGGCGCCTACCGCCTCTATGCCTGGACAAACGGCAATGCCACGGACCTTTCGGACAACCCCGAGCGCCACACCGGCTGGGGCGTCTCCGTCGACCAGCAGGTGGCCGACCACGTCACCCTGTTCAGCCGCATCGGCGTCTCCACCGAGGGCGAACTGGCCTTCGACCGCGCCGTCACCCTGGGCGCCCAGTTCAGCGGCGGCCTATGGGGCCGCGAACACGACCGCATCGGCTTGGCGGCCGGCTGGCTGGACGGCGGCGACGAAGCGGAGACGCCGGTGGAGCTCTACTACGCCTGGCAGATCAACGACCAGGTCCAGGTCAGTCCCAGCCTGCAATGGATCGGCAGCCCGGGCGGCGACCCGGACGCCGGCGACGTCACCGTCCTCGGCCTGCGCGCCAAGGCCAGCTTCTGACCCCGCAACCAGCAACAAGGAGATCGACCATGAACAAGACCGAAGTCATCGAAACTCTCAATCGCATCATGGAACTGGAGCTTGCCGGGGTGGTCCGCTACACCCACTACGCCCTCATGGTGTTCGGCTACAACCGCATCCCCATCGTCGAATGGATGCAGAAGAACGCCGACGAGGGGCTCATCCATGCCCGCCAGGCTGGCGAACTGGTGACCTGGCTGGGCGGCCATCCCTCCCTGGCCATCGGCCCCCTGCTGGAGACCCACCAGCACGACATCGGCGACATCCTGCGCGAGTCCCTGGAACACGAGTCCCGTGCACTGGACGCCTATTACGACCTGCTGCGCCAGGTCGAGGGCCAGGACGTCCGGCTGGAGGAATACGCCCGCGACATGATCGCCGAGGAGGTGGCCCACGCCGACGAGGTCAACAAGATGCTGCGCCGTCCCGGCCAGACCGAACCCTTCGCGTCCTGACCGGCAAGGCACGGGAGAACGTCATGTGCGACCGTCACGGCCCCGGCATCGGCAGCGTCATCCACGGCCTGTTCGGCGGCGAGCCCGCGCCGGCCCCGGCTGTCGAGCGCCCGCCCAACCGCCGCCTGAAGCTGTGGGAGCTGGAGGACAAGCACCACTGCCCGGTGGTGGGCACCTGCCTGGCCCTGGACGAGATCAGGAAGATCGCCCGCAAGTCCGGCTTCGACGGCCGCGACTTCGACGAATACCGCCTGCACGTCGAGGCGGTGTCAGTGTCGTGCAGCCGCAACCCGGCCGCCGAGGCCATGCACAAGCTGCTCGACCGCAAGTTCGCCCTGCAGCTGCGCCGCTTCGAGGCGGCGAAGACGGCCGACGCGGTGCGCGCCCTCTGGCGCGAGCACCTGGAGCGGGGCGAGGTGGCCGGCGCCATGTGGGCGGCCCTGACCCACAAGGCCGGCGACGTCGAGACCCGGCAGCGGGTCTACGCCGACGTGCACATGCTGTCGCACCAGATCGGCGCCGGCCAGGCCGCTGACCTGCGCCGCCTGGAATGGCTGGAGGGCGAGCATGCCCGTGTCCTGGCCGAGCAGCGCGCCGCCGCCGCCCGGCACGGCCGCGAGCTGGCCGAGCGGGACGCCCGCATCCGCCACC
>JAAXVP010000045.1 GCA_013335435.1 Thiobacillus sp.
GGTGCATGTCGGCGTGGAAATAGCCGTCCCGGAACACCTGGGTGAAGAAGATCTCGACCCCGGCGCGGGCCAGCTTCTTGTGGTCGATGCCGCGCCGGCGCAGCTCGTCCATCTGGGCGATCGGGGCGCCGTCCATCCAGGACATCACCATCACCTCGGTGGCGCAGTAGTCCCAGTACACCTCGGGCACGGCGAGCAGGGCGGAGCCTTCGAAGTTGCGCCGGAGCTGCGAGCAGTTGGCCGCCTCGCGCACCATGTCCAGTTCGTCGGCCAGGTGCTTGGCGAATTCGGCTACCACCTCGCGCGGCTTCAGGCGCTTGCCATCCGACCAGAGCATCTCCAGCAGGCCGGCCAGGGTGTCCAAGAGCGCGATGTCGCTGTCGATCACCGGCCCGATGCCGGGGCGCAGCACCTTCACCGCCACCGCCTCGCCGGACTTCAGGGTGGCGCGATGGACCTGGGCCACCGAGGCCGAGGCCACCGGCACCGGGTCGAACTCGGCGAACACGTCGTGGGCGTCGCGGCCATAGGCGCGACGCAGCACCGCCAGGGCCTGGTCGGACGGGAACGGCGGCACCCGGTCCTGCAACTTGGCCAGTTCGTCGGCGATGTCGTTGGGCAGCATGTCGCGCCGGGTCGACAGGACCTGGCCGAACTTGACGAAGATCGGCCCCAGCGACTCCAGGGCCAGGCGCAGGCGTACCGCGCGCGGTTGCTTGAGGGGGCGCCAGAAGAACAGCAGGTTGACCAGCCAGCGCAGGGCCTTGATGCGTTCGTGGCCGAGGAAGAATTCGTCCAGGCCGTAGCGGGCGCCGGTGAAGATGATGCGGATGAGGCGGAAGGCTCTCATGGCTTTTTCTGTTCCAGCAGGGCGAGGCGCGCCTCCAGGCGGGCGAGGTCGTCGCGCAGGAGGTCGACTTCGGCGACGAAGCGGCGCACGGCATGCTTGTCGGCCACCAGGCCGGCCTCGAAGGTGGCGTATTCGGCCAGGGTCATGCCGACCGATTCGTGGGCCTGTGCGCGCCACCGGCCGAAGCCGGCAAGCGCCTGGGCGGCGCGGGCGGCCAGGATGTCGCCGAGATAGGGGCGCAGGGCGAGTGCCCAGTCGAATTGGCCAAGGGCTGCCGAGATGTCGGCGGCCAGGACGCCGTCGCCGGCCACGGCGGCGCGGCTGAAGGCGTCGCGCTCGCCCAGGGCCAGGGCGAACAGGTTTTCCGGCGTCACCGTGATCTCGGTGGCGATGCCGGTTTCCGGGTCGGCCGAGGCGATGCCGCCGTCATCGGCGACCCGGAAGCCGACCACCGCGAACGGCAGGCGCAGGCGCGCCTGTTTGCCGGCATGGCGGACCAGGCAGGCGCGGGCGCCGGGCTGGTGGATCAACTGGCGGTCGAGGAGGGAAAGCAGGGTGGCTTCGGCGAACATGGGCGGATTGTATTGCATTGCCGATGGCCGCGCCGCAGCCACCGGGGCGGCAGGGTCAGAAGAGCTCCGGCTCGGCGTAGTCGACGTCCTTGAAGATGCCGGCGTCGACCAGTTCCTGGTAGTCGTAGGTGCGGTTGCGGCCATCCTGCTTGGCCTGGTACAGGCTGCGGTCGGCGCGGCCGAGCACCTCGACCGGCAGCAGGTTGGGCGTGATCAGGGCAAAGCCGATGCTCATGGTCAGGCTGTCGATGCGCGGGAAATGATGTCCCGCGATGCCGAGCCGTACCCGTTCGAAGATGGCGCGTGCGATCTCGGAATTCTCGGCGTTGACGATGGCGACGAACTCCTCGCCGCCATAGCGGTAGAGCAGGTCGGTGGAGCGGAAGATGGAGGTCATCAGGCGGGCGACCAGGAGCAGGATCTCGTCGCCGACCATATGGCCGTAGGTGTCGTTGATGCGCTTGAAGTGGTCGATGTCGATCACCGCCAGCCAGTAGGTTTGGCTAGGTACGTTACGCCTGCCCAGATCGTCGTCGATGACCGCGGCCGGTCGGCTCACCGCGGTCCAGATACGGTCGAAGCTGTTCTCCAGTGCCTGGCGGTTGAGCAGGCCGGTCAGGCGGTCGCGCATGCTGATGTCGAGCAGGGCGTAATAGTTGCTGAATACCTCCAGCACCCCGCGGATGATGGTGTCCTCGGCCGGGGACACCTCGCGGTCGCGCTTGAACAGGAAATAGCCGCGCACCTCTCCGTCGCCGAGCAATGGATAGGCGATCATGTACTCGTCGCCGATACGGCGCGTGCAGGGGCGGCGGAGCAGGCGGACGTTGCTGGTCAGGGCCATGACCTCGGGCGCGATGTCGCTGGGGTTGGTGATCTCCTCGATGCGCTTGACCAGGCGGGCGCCGCCGTCGCTGTCGACGACCTTGGAACGGTGGCTGTAGATCACCCGCACCACCGTCTGGCTCTCGTCCAGGCGATAGAGTTCGGTATCGAGGACGTTGATCAGCGGGCCCAGCGTGCGCAACAGGCTCTGCTCCACCAGTTCGGTGTCGCGGATCGAGGTCAGCTTGCCCAGGTTGCCCAGCAGGCCGTGGAAGCGGGTGCCGGGCACTTCGTTGTTCATTACATCACCCATGGTGCGATTCGGCGCCGGTGCCGAACGGAATATTAGGATAGCCGAATGTTTTCGGCGAGCGCCAAACAAATCACGCCCGCACGCGGCTCCGGTCGCCAGGGCGTGGCGGAATTGCGGGATAATTCGACGCCATGAACGTCAACGGCCAACCTACCCGCACCATCGCCCCGCTGCCCGATTGCAGCGGGGTGGTCATCATCGACCAGACCCGGCTGCCTTTCCGCTACGAGTCGCTGACCCTGCGTGGCCTGGCCGACGCCGCCGAGGCGATCTCGGCGATGCAGGTGCGCGGCGCCCCGCTGATCGGCGCCACGGCCGCCTATGGCGTCGCCCTGGCGCTGAACGAGGGCGCCGACCTGGAGGCCGCCTGCGCCACCCTGGCGGCGACCCGGCCGACGGCGGTCAACCTGGCCTGGGCCCTGGCCCGGATGAAGGCGGTCCTGGCACCCCTGCCGGCTGGCGAGCGGCGCGCGGCGGCCTGGGCCGAGGCGGCGGCGATCTGCGACGAGGACGTCGAATTGAACCGTGCCATCGGTCGCCACGGCGCCGGCCTGATCCGCGCCGTCGCCGGGCGCAAGCCCGGCCCGGTCAACGTGCTCACCCATTGCAATGCCGGCTGGCTGGCCACGGTCGACTGGGGCACCGCCCTGGCGCCGGTCTATGCCGCCTTCGACGCCGGCGTGCCCATCCACGTCTGGGTCGACGAGACCCGGCCGCGCAACCAGGGCGCCAGCCTGACCGCCTGGGAACTCCAGCAGCACGGCGTGCCGCATACGGTGATCGCCGACAACGCCGGCGGCCACCTGATGCAGCATGGCAAGGTCGACCTCTGCATCGTCGGCACCGATCGCACCGCCGCCAACGGCGACGTCGCCAACAAGATCGGCACCTACCTCAAGGCCCTCGCCGCGCACGACAACGGGGTGCCGTTCTACGTCGCCCTGCCCGGCCCGACCATCGACTGGACCCTGGCGGACGGTCGCGCCATCCCGATCGAGGAGCGCCGGGCCGAGGAGGTCACCTGCCTGAGCGGGGAAACCGAGGCCGGCGAGGTGGTCACGGTGCGGGTCACGCCGACCGGAAGTCCGGCCGCCAATCCGGCCTTCGACGTCACCCCGGCGCGCCTGGTGACCGGCCTGATCACCGAGCGCGGCGTCTGCCCGGCCGGCCGGGACGGCCTCCTGGCGCTGTATCCCGAGCGGGCCTGATGGCTGCCCTGCGCCAACTCGTCCTCAACATCCGGCCGGAGGCGGCGCCGCGCTTCGACAACTTCATGCCGGGCGACAACCTGGAACTCCTGCTCGCGCTCGACGCCCTGGCGCGCGGCGAACTGCCCGAGGCGGTGGTGTACATCTGGGGCAGTCCGGGCAGCGGTCGCAGCCATCTGCTCCTGGCCACCGTGGCCGAGGCCGGGCAGCATGGCCGCGCGGCTCGCCATGCCGAAGCCGGCGAGGCACTGCCGGACGAACTCGACGGTCTCCTCGCCGTGGACGACGTCGACCGCCTGGATGCCGAGGCCCAGATCCGCCTGTTTTCCCTGATCAACCAGGCTCGCGAGGGAGCCGGCACGGTGCTGGCCGCCGGCCCGGCCGCGCCGGGACAACTGGCCTTGCGCGCGGACCTGGCCACCCGCCTGGGCTGGGGCCTGGTGTTCGGCCTGCGCCCGCTCAACGAGGCCGATCGCGCCACCGCCATCCACGAACGGGCGCACGCGCTGGGCCTGCAACTGCCCGAAGAAGTGGTGCGCTACCTGCTCAGCCACGGCCGCCGCGACCTGCCCTCGCTGCTCGCCAGCGTCGATGCCCTGGACGCCTATTCGCTCAGCTTGAAACGGCCGGTCACCGTGCCGCTGGTGCGGGACTACTTCAGTGACAAAGTGACAAAGTGACGCGTGACAGCCGCGCACTCCATGTCACTTTGTCACGCGTCACTCTGTCACTGAATTGAAGCTCTACGTCGCCATCAGCCACCACGGCCTCGGCCACCTGGCGCAGACCGCGCCGGTACTCAACGAATTGCATGCCTTGGCCCCCGAGGTCGCCATCGTGGTGCGCACCGCCCTGCCGCGCACTACCCTGGAGCTGCGCCTGGCCATGCCGTTCGAGCATGTCGCCGAGGCCTCCGACTGCAACCTGGTCATGCACGACGCCATCCGCGCCGACGTGCCGGCCAGCCTGGCCGCCTACCGCGCCTTCCACCACGGCTGGCCGGCCAAGGTCGACGCCGAGGCGCGCCGGCTCGACGGCCTGGAGGTCGACGCCGTGTTCAGCAACGTCGGCTACCTGCCCCTGGCCGCGGCGCACCGGGCCGGCCTGCCGGCCATGGCCATGTGCTCGCTCAACTGGGCCGACATCTTCCGCCACTATCTGGGCAGCGAACCGGGTGCCGCCGCCATCCTCGACGCCATGGTCGAGGCCTACGCCGGCGCGCGCGCCTTCCTGCGCCCGCAACCCTCGATGGCCATGGCCGACCTGGACAACGCCGTCGCCATCCCGCCCGTGGTCCAGGCCGGCCGCAACCGGCGCGCAGAACTCGTGGACCGGCTCGGCCTGGCGCCGGAGACCCGCCTGGTCCTGGTCGGCATGGGCGGCATCCGCTACCGGCCACCGGTCGAGTCCTGGCCGTGCCGGACCGGCATCGTCTTCCTGGTGCCGGACGACTGGTGCGCCGACCACCCCTGCACGCGCGCCCTGCGGGACACCGGCATGGTGTTCCGCGACGTCCTGGCCTCCGCCGACGCCCTGATCACCAAGCCCGGCTACGGCAGCTATGCCGAGGCGGCGGCGGCCGGCGTGCCCGTGCTCACCATCCCGCGCCCGGACTGGCCGGAGACCCCGTTCCTGAACGACTGGCTGGCCGAGGTCGCGCGGATGCGGGTGATCGGCGAGGAACAACTGTTGAGCGGCGCCCTGGCGGCCCCCCTGGAGGCGCTCTGGACGCAGCCGGCCAGGCCGCCCGTGCCGGCCGACGGCGCGCGGGTGGCGGCCCGGCTGTTGCGCGGACTGGCCTGACGCCGATGCGTCCCCGCATCGCCATCCCGCCCGAGGAGGTCGAGTTCACCGCCATCCGCGCCCAGGGGGCCGGCGGCCAGAACGTCAACAAGGTCGCCAATGCGGTGCATCTGCGTTTCGACATCGCCGCCTCGTCGCTGCCGGAGGATATCCGCGAGCGGCTGCTGAAACTCGACGACCGGCGCATCAGCAAGGACGGCGTGGTGATCATCAAGGCGCAGGAATTCCGCAGCCTGGAAAAGAACCGTGCCGAGGCCCTGCGCCGGCTGGAGAACCTGGTCGCCGGCGTCGCCGTGCCGCCGAAGGCGCGGCGGCCGACCAAGCCGAGCCGGGCCTCGGTCAAGAAGCGCCTGGACGACAAGGCCAGGCGGGCGGCGGTGAAGACGGGACGGGGGCGGGTCGACGACTAGCCTGTGCGTATTGCCGTCTGTGGGTTAATCACAGCGGCAGAAACCAAACAGGCGCCACGAAGGCGCCTGTTTCGCGGCGATGTGAAAATTACAGGGCGGGTTTCCTGCGGCGCGCCACGAAACCAAGCACGCCCAAGCCAGAAAGCATCAGGGGCAATGTGGCCGGGAGGGGAACGGCGGAGGGGGCGGCGAGAGCCGGATTTTCCGAAATATCGAAAGTCAGCCTGGCGGAATTGAGAATCAGATCCCCGGTGATGCCAAGAGAAAAATTGAGGATTCCGGTGCTGGCCAAATTGGCCAAATTGGCGGGGCTCAGGTTGAAACCCAAATTGAAGGTTCCGGTGTTGCCGGACTGGGTTTCGTAGTTGAACGTGGTTCCCTGGAATAGCTGATGATTACAGGCACCGGTGTAGCCAGGGCAGTTGTTGGCATAGTAGCTCCAATCAAGATGGGTGCTGGCAAGGTGTAGCGGGACAGAATAGTACGCCGTGTTGCCATTGGCCGTTTGGCTGCCAATGCTCAGAGCGGCCGCCTCGTATGGATCGGTATAGGTGACGTAATGCAGGCGGCTCGTTATGGCCGCCGGTGTGTAGGCTGTGTAGGATTCGTTCGTGATTGTCGCGTCGCTGACATCATCCGAAAACGAGAAAACCACACTCGCGCTGTTTATTTGGTAAGGCAGCACGTAGTTGCTGGCGGGGCTCAAGAGGCCGGTGATATTGAACGAGCCGGTGGTCGCGGCGTTGAGAGATACGTTGTTTCCCAAGTTGCTCGAAGCATCCAATGTGACGGCCTCAGCGTTTGCCGCCAACATCGATACGGCAATGCCAATGCCTATCAGACACGGTTTTCCCATTTTCCATCTCCCTGAGTTAATGGTTGATTAAAACGTTAAGTAAATGACCTTGTGCTCATGTCGGCTGACATTGCCGGGTTAGCAATGTTAGACATGGCAGTGGCCTTCTTTATGAGAGCAATTTACGTGCCCGGATGGCGCGTGAGCAATAGCCCATTCAGGCCATCCATTTGATCCGGCTAGGCGAAGTTTGAAGTTTCATGCGGCATATTTGACGTGCGGGTCTTGGAAATAGGTGATGACCCGATCCAGGCGTTACTCAAGCCGGGTCATGTGCTCGGTTGCTGCGGATTTTAGTTTCACCTTGGTGTGCGCAGGAGCCTTTGAGCCGAAGGCATGTTTTAGATCTTGCCCGGCGCCGGGTGTAGGCAAGTCCGCCCCCGGTTCGTCGTCGCGCCCGTTTCCGACCGTGCTTCGGCAGCCGGTTCCGTCATCGGTCGCATGTTGCCGGCTGGAAGGGCCTATACTGGCCGGACTGTTCGGCGTCCAACAGTGCATGATTGGGCGGAACGATCGGGCTGCGGCCCATTGCTCCTCAGGCGTCAACGCAACGAGATCAGGAGCGAATAACATGTCCAAATCCCAGCATTCCAACAAGGAATCGAAAAAACAGGCCGTACATACCGCCAAGGAAAAGAAGGCGGCCAAGCAGGTCAAGAAGCATGCCGGCGATGCCGTGCCCCTGATCGTCAAGGGCTCCTGAGCCGTCTTCGTCTCGCTGGACCCGTGCGCCGCACGTAGTAATGGGCGCACCCAATCGGTTCCGGGTTTCTCCTTTCGCCCCTCCGGGCCTCCGCACGGGTTCTCCCCACGGGTAATTCGCCTCCGGCCCGCCGTCCCGCACCCCAGCCGGTCCGTCGCGGCCGGCCGAGCGGGCAAGCGATCCTCGACTGTCACCACACCCTACATCGGGAGAAATACATGGATCTTTTCGTCGGCAATCTGGCCCCGCAAACCTCGGAAGAGGAACTGTCCGTCCTGTTCAAGACCTTCGGCGAGGTGCGTTCCGTTCAGATCAAGCGCGATCTGTTCAGCGGCGTTTCCAAGGGCTTCGGCTTCATCGAGATGCCGGGGCGCCAGCATTCGCTGAATGCGATCGCCGGCTTGAACGGCAAGGACCTGAACGGCAAACCGCTGACGGTCAACGAGTCGCAGCCGCGCCAGGGCGGCGGCTATCGTCGTCGTTGACCGGGCCTGTCGCGCCCAACCACTTGTCCAGGGCGGCCTTCAGGGTCGCCATCTGCACCGGCTTGGCGACGTAGTCGTCCATCCCCGACGCCCAGCAGCCATCGCGATCTTCCGGGAAGGCGCTGGCGCTGAGGGCGACGATGGGGCAGCGTGGTCGGCCCTGTTCGGATTCCCACTGGCGGATCAGCCGGGTGGCGTCGTAGCCATTCATGACCGGCATCTGGATGTCCATCAGGATCAGGTCGGGCGCCTGGCCGGCGTGGATGGCGTCGACCGCGAGCCGGCCGTTCTCGGCGATCTGCACGACATGGCCCAGCTTGCCCAGCATGGCCTTGATGACCAGGCGGTTGGTGGTGTTGTCCTCGACCACCAGGATGCTGGCCGGGCGGCCGGTTGCCGGTTCGGTGCCGGCCGGCTCCGCGGCCGGCGTGTCGGCGGCCTCGTCGGCAGACAGGTCGGCCTCGATCTCGAACCAGAAGGTCGAGCCCAGTCCGGGCTGGCTGTCGACTCCGACCGTGCCGCCCATCATCTCGGCCAGCTTGCGCACGATCGACAAACCCAGGCCGGTGCCGCCGTGGCTGCGCGTATTCGAGCCGTCGACCTGGGAAAAGGCCTGGAACAGGCGGTCGAGCTTGTCGACCGGGATGCCGATGCCGGTGTCGGCGACGCTGAAGCGCAGGGTGGCCGAGGCGCCGTGGCGGGCGATTTCGCGCCCGAGCAGGTGGATTTCGCCCCGCTCGGTGAACTTGATCGCGTTGTTGAGCAGATTGGCCAGCATCTGGCGCAAGCGGGTTTCGTCGCCCTGGTAGGCCTGGTCGGCGTTCCCTTGCCATTCGGTCGTGACCGCCAGCCGCTTGCGCGCCGCAGTTTCCCGGAACAGCATGGCCATCTCGTTCAGCAGGCCGCCCGGCATGAAGGGCAGGTAGGCCAGGTCGAGCTTGCCGGCCTCGATCTTGGACAGGTCGAGGATGTCGTTCAGCAAGGTCAGCAGGGTCTGGCCCGAGTTGAGGATGGTCTGGGTGTAGTCGAGTCGTTCCTCTTCATCCAGGTCGGGCATCTGGAGCAGTTGGGCCATGCCCAGGATGCCGTTCAGCGGGGTGCGGATCTCGTGGCTCATGGTGGCCAGGAACTGGCTCTTGGCCAGGTTGGCGGATTCGGCCCGGGTCGCCGCCTCGCGGTTCAGTCGGGTGGTGCGCTCGTTGATGATGCCGAGGGCGAGGATGTCGCCGATCTGGCGCAGGGCATCCAGGCGGGCCGGATTGTCGGGCGGGGACGGCAGGGTGTCGATCTCCAGGACGCCGAGCATCTCGCGGCCGTGCGACAGGGCGACGAAATAATGGCCATGGTCGAGGTCGTGGCGGACCTGGCAGTGCGCCACGATGCGCAACTCGCCGATGCCGATGTCCGGCATGGCCTGTTGCCAGACCGCTTCGCCGAGGTGATAGGCGCCCCGGCATTTCTCTTCCTGGTCCAGTTCGATGCGCACGCCACCGCCGGGCAGGATGCCGCTTAGATGGCCCAGTGCCGCCAGGGCGGCGTCCATGCGTTCCCGGAAGGGGCGTTCGACTTCCTGCATGGCGCGGGCAACGGCCAGCTTGATCTCGGTGCCTTCGCGCGCATGCCGGTCCGCTTCTTCGCGCGCCTTGCGCTCGGTGATGTTGGCGCCGGTGCCGCGATAACCGAGAAAACGCCCGTCCGGGGCGAAGCGCGGTACGCCGCTCACCGATAGCCAGCGCCAGCCGCCCTCCGGCAGGGCGATGCGGTATTCGTACTGGTGGAAGGGCTGGCGTCGGGCCAGGGTGTCCAGGTGCTCGTGCCAGAGGGTCTCCTCTTCCTGGGTCGGCGGCGCGGCGAGTTCGTCCCGGCGCTTGCCGAGCAAGCCGGTGAGCGGGACGCCGACGACCTGGGGGGCGTTTTCCGAGATGTAGGTGAAGTGCAGTTCGGCGTCGAGTTCCCAGAACCACCAGTCCGAGGCGACCGAGGCGAAGTCGCGGAAGCGCTGTTCGTTCTCGCGCACGGCGGCCTGGGCGGCCAGCATCTGGCGCTCGATCCGGCGGACCCGGTAGACCAGGGCGGCGAGCAGGATCAGGGTCAGCAGGGTGGACAGGCCGACCGCCGCCTGCATCTGGCGGTTGCGCGTGGCGACCATGGCGTCCATGGGTTGCAACAGGGCCAGGGAGGCGACCGGGCGGCCGGAAAAGTCCTGCAAGGGCATGAAGCCGATCGACCAGGCGTGCCCCTGCTCGGTCACTTCGGTGACATGGCCGGGACCGCCGGCGATGAAGGCCTGCCAGGCCGGAAACAGGGCGGCCGGCAGCGGCGTCGAGGTCTGGCCGAGGACCGCGAGGTCGGCCTGCGCCTCCCAGGTGCCGCTGAAGCCGAGCGCCTGCTTGCCGGTGGCGAAGGCCTTGGCGGTGGTGAACCGCTTGTGCACGGCGGAGGCGACCTCGATGGCCAGCATGTCCTTGATCCGGTGGTCGAACCAGTCCACCTCGGTGCCCATCTCGATGTAGCCGACCAACTCGCCGTCGACCCGCCAGGGCCGGACGTGGCGCAGGGTCAGGGTGGCGGTGGCGCCCAGTTCCAGGCCGGTGACGGTGCTGCCGGTGCGTTCCGCCTCGAGCAGGGTCTTGCGTTGCACCAGGTCGCCGGCATCGGCCGGGTTGTGTACCCGGAGCAGGACATGCCGGTCCGGGGTGATGAAATACCAGTGGCTGATGCCGAAGCTGGCATGCAGGTCGTCGTAGGTCGGCTTGGTCAGCGCCAGCAGGGCGGCGCCGTCGCGGTGCCGCATGGCGGCGAGCAGCCTGGGGTCGGCCTCGGCCTGGCGGACGAAATAGTCCAGGCGCCGGGCGCTCTCCTGGCGCAGGCTGTCCCAGACCTGGGCGGCCCGTTGCGCGGTCTGCCGGGTCAGCTCGGCATCGCGCCAGTCGAGGTAGCCGCGAAAGCCGGTCAGCAGCAGGACGACCAGGGCGATCAATCCGACTGCGACGGGTGGCAGGATCAGTTGTTGGAAGCGGAGCGGGTCAGCCTGTTCAGCCATGGTCCGGAATCGGGGCGCGGGTACTTTGTGTTGTAGCCCATGGCAGGCGCTTCCGGCGGCCGTTTTGCGGCCGGTCAGGTGCGCCGGACCGGCTCGATATGCGCGGTATGTATGCCGTCGGTGAGCATCACCTGGCCGTCCTGTACCGTGCATTGCAGGCGCATGTTGCGGCTGGCCAGGGTGCGCAGTTCATCCACGGCAGTGCTCGGCAGGTTCAGTACGGTGAGTTTGTCCAGGCGGGCCAGGGCGTTCTTGTTCTGGTCCCACCAGATATCCGATGGTCGGCCGTTGTAGTTGATCAGCACGACCTTGTCTGCGCGGTTGCAGGCCTTGCGCAGCCATTTCTCGTCCGGCAGGCCGACGTCGATCCAGAGTTCGATGGCGCCGGTGAGGTCCTTCAGCCAGAGGTCGGGTTCGTCGTCGACGCACAGGCCCTTGCCGAAGCCCAGGCCTTCCTGGGCATGGAGCACGAAGGCGAGCAGGCGCACCATCATGCGCTCGTCGGTCTCCGAGGGGTGGCGGGCCAGGGTGAGGGAGTGGTCCGCATAGTAGTTGCGGTCCATGTCGGCGATCTGGAGATCGGCCTTGTAGATGGTGGCTTTCAGTGCCATGAGCGTCCCGGAGAAGGATGATTTCGTCGCTCCCGCGTAGGCGGGAGCCTAGTCGATGAGCTGGATTCCCGCCTGCGCGGGAATGACGGTTAGGTTATCCCAGCCCAGATGGCGCAGACAGTCCGCGAAATCCGGGCCGGGCGGCGCGGAGATTACCACCGGCCGGCCGTCGTCGGGGTGTCGGAAGGCCAGGCGCACCGCCGCCAGCAGGAGGCGGTGGCAGCCGAACTTGTCCTGGAACAGCCGGTTGTGGCGGCCCTTGCCGTGGCTGGCGTCGCCGACGATGGGGTGGGCGATGTGCTTCATGTGCCGGCGCAACTGGTGCCGGCGGCCGGTCAGCGGGGTCAGTTCCAAGAGTGCGTAACGGCTGGTCGGGTAGCGGTCGACGCAGAAGGGCAGTTCCACGGTGGCCAGGCGGCGGTAGCGGGTGATGGCCGGTTGCGGCACGTCGTTGCTGCCGCGATAGCCGTATTCGTCGGGCATGCGGCCGAGCGGATGGTCGATCTCACCCGCTTCCTGGGGATGGCCGCGCACCACGGCCCAGTAGGTCTTGGCCACCTCGCCGCGCTCGAACTGGCGGCCCAGGTCGGCCGCCGCTTCGGGGTCGAGGGCGAACAGCAGGATGCCCGAGGTGCCCTTGTCGAGCCGGTGCACCGGCCAGACCGGCTGGCCGATCCGGTCGCGCAGCAGTTGTACGGCGAAGCGGGTTTCGTGACGGTCGAGGTTGGTCCGGTGCACCAGCAGGCCGGCGGGCTTGTCGATGGCGACCAGCCGGTCGTCCCGGTAGATGACTTCCAGACTCAGGCCTGGCCGCCCTGTTCCTTGGCGATCTCGGCGTGCACCTGGGCCATGTCGACCTCCTTGGCGCGCGCGATCAGGTCGTCGAACTGGCCGGCCGGCAGGGCGCCGGGCTGGGCGTAGATGATGACCTGCTCGCGGAAGATCATCAGGGTGGGGATGGAACGGATCTGGAAGTGGCCGGCGATGCCGTGCTGTTCCTCGGTGTTGACCTTGGCGAAGGTGATGTCCGGATACTTTTCGGCGGCGGCCTCGAACACGGGCGCGAAACCGCGGCAGGGACCGCACCAGGGTGCCCAGAAATCGACGACGACGAAATCGTTGCCGGTGATGGTGGGTTCGAAGTTCTCTTCGGTGAGGTCGATGACGGCCATGGCGTGCTCCATAACGGGAATGAGTTATAGGCCGGCACCTTAACACGGCGAGCGCCCCGAGCCTATATCAGCGATTGCTGAAATAGGCTCGGGGCGTGAGTCGGGCGAGCCGGGAGCAAAGCCATGCGGAGGCGCCGGTTCGGGCCGGCTATGCCTCCGGATGGCTGGGCGCCAGCCGTTCCAGGTACAGGTAGATCACCGGCGTGATGTACAGGGTGAGGAACTGCGACAGCACCAGGCCGCCCACCACCGCCAGGCCGAGGGGCTGGCGCACCTCGCCGCCGGCGCCGATGGCCAGGGCGATGGGCAGGGTGCCGGCCAGCGCCGCGAAGGTGGTCATCATGATCGGCCGGAAGCGGATCAGGCAGGCCTGGCGGATCGCCTCGGCCGCCGCCATGCCGTGCCGGCGCTGATGGTCGAGGGCGAAGTCGATCATCATGATGGCGTTCTTCTTGACGATGCCGATCAGCATGATGATGCCGACGAAGGCGTACAGCGACAGGTCGACCTGGAACAGCCACAGGGTGAAGAGGGCGCCCAGGCCGGCCGAGGGCAGGCCGGACAGGATGGTGAGCGGGTGGATGAAGCTCTCGTACAGGATGCCGAGGACGATGTAGACGACCAGCACGGCGACCAGGAGCAGGAGGCCGAGGCCCTTCTGGGAGTCCTCGAAGGCCTGCGCGGTGCCTTCCAGCTGGGTGGCGATGGTGGCGGGCAGGCCCAGGTCGCCTTCCAGGGTGCGGATGCCGGCCACCGCCTCGCCCAGCGAGTGGCCGGGTTCCAGGTTGAACGACAGGGTCACCGACGGCAACTGGCCGAGGTGGTTGACGGTCAGGGCCTGGTTGCCCCGGCGCATGCGCGCCACGCTGTCGAGCGGCACCAGCTGGCCGGTGCTGGAGCGTACGTGCAGGCGCGCGAGCATGCCGGGATCGGCCTGGAAGTCGGGCGCCAGTTCCAGGATCACCTGGTATTGGGCGGCAGCGCCGTAGATGGTCGATATCTGCCGGCTGCCGAAGGCCGATTGCAGGGCGTCCTCGACCTGGCCGTAGCTGAGGCCGAGCGGCGCCAGGCGGTCGCGCTCGATGTCCAGGCTGACGGTCGGGCTCTTGTTGTTCAGGTTGCTGTTGACGTCGACGAAACCGGGCAGCTTGCGGATGCGTGCCAGCAGGGTCTCGCTCCAGCCGTACAGTTCCTCCAGGTCCTGGCCCTGCAGGGTGTACTGGTATTGCGCCGTGGTCAGGCGGCCGGTCAGGCGGATCGGCGGCGGGTTCTGCAGCGCGACCTTGAGGCCGGGCACCCCGGACAGCTTGGGGCGCAGCTTCTGGACCAGTTCGTCGGCGGAGTGGCTGCGCTGGTCGCGCGGCTTCAGCTTGAACAGCATCATTCCGGAGTTGGCCGAGGCGCGCGAGCCGCCGGCGCCGACCACCGACATGAAGGTTTCGATGTCGGGCTCCTGGGCGGCGATGGCGGCGACCTGGCGCTGCTTGGCCGCCATGGCGGTGAAGGAGACGTCCGGCGCCGCCTCGGTGAAGGCGATGATCTGGCCGGAGTCGCCGCTGGGCAGGAAGTCCTTGGGCGTGATCATGTACAGCCAGGCGCTCGCCGCCGCGGTGGCCAGGAACACCGCCATGACCAGGCGCGGTCGCGCCAGGGCCCAGTCCAGGCTGACCCGGTAGGCCTCGCGGACCGCCTCGAAGCCGTGTTCGAGCGCGTTCCAGACCCGGCCGTGGCGGCCCTGGTCGGCCTTCAGGTAGCGGCTCGCCAGCATCGGGGTCAGGGTCAGCGAGACGAAGCCGGAGACCAGGATGGCGGCGCCGATGGTGAGGGCGAACTCGTGCAGCAGGCGGCCGATGACGCCGCCCATGAACATCACCGGGATGAACACCGCGACCAGGGACAGGGTCATCGAGATGATGGTGAAGCCGATCTCCCGGGATCCATTGATCGCAGCCTGGATGTTTTGGCTTCGGCCGTCCGCTTGCGCGGACTTAACATCGGCAATGCCGATGTTAGCCTGCGCCGAAACATCGCGCGCCATCTCTTGATGGCGCACGATGTTTTCCAGCATGACGATGGCGTCGTCGACCACGAAGCCGACCGACAGGGTGAGCGCCAGCAGGGACAGGTTGTCCAGGCTGAAGCCGAGCCCGTACATGGCCGCGAAGGTGCCGATCACCGACAGCGGCAGGGCCAGGGCCGGGATGGCGGTGGCCGAGAGGTTGCGCAGGAAGAGCAGGATCACCAGCACCACCAGGCAGCCGGCCAGGATCAGGGTGAACTGGACGTCGTGGATGGAATCGCGGATCGATATGCTGCGGTCGTACAGCACCGACAGCTCGATCGAGGCCGGCAGCCGTTCCTGGAAGCTGGGCAGGATGGCCTGGATGGCGGCCACCGTGGCCGGGGTGTTGGCGCCCGGCTGGCGCTGGATGGCGAGGACGATGGCGCGCTGGTCGACCAGCCAGTTGGCGCGCTTGTTGTTCTCGACGTCGTCGAGCGCCACCGCCACCTCTTCCAGGCGCACCGGGGCGCCGTTCCTGTAGGCGACGATGAGCGGCCGGTAGGCGGCGGCGGTCTGCAACTGGCCGTCGGTCTTGATCGCGAAACTCTGCTTGGCGCCGTCCAGGCTGCCGGTGGGCTGGTTGACGTTGCCGGCCTGGATCGCCTGGGCCAGTTCGTCCAGGCCGATGCCGCGCGCGGCCAGGCGGTCCGGGTCGGCCTGGATGCGCACGGCGTATTTCTGCGAGCCGTAGACGTTGACCTGGGCGACCCCGGAGATGGTGGAGATGCGCTGGGCCAGCTGGGTCTCGGCGTATTCGTTGACCACCGACATGGGCAGGCTGTCCGAGCGCATGGCGATGTAGAAGATCGGCGAGTCGGCCGGGTTGACCTTGCGGAACGACGGCGGCGTCGGCATGTCGGT
>JAAXVP010000322.1 GCA_013335435.1 Thiobacillus sp.
TCCTGCATCTGGGTGTGCTTGTACAGGTTGTTGAGGATCACCTCGGGCATCTCGCCCCGCTTCAGCTCGATCACCATGCGCATGCCGGACTTGTCGGACTCGTCGCGGATCTCGGAGATGCCCTCGATCGACTTCTCGCGCACCAGTTCGCCGATCTTGGCGCACAGGTTGGCCTTATTCACCTGGTAGGGCAGCTCGTCGACGATGATGGCCTGGCGGCCGTTCGACTTGTCGATCTCCTCGAAGTGGACCTTGGCCCGCATGACCACGCGGCCGCGACCGGTGCGGTAGCCCTCGCGCACGCCCTCGACGCCGTAGATGATGCCGGCGGTCGGGAAGTCGGGCGCCGGCACGATGTCGATCAGCTCGTCTAGGGTGATCTCGGGCCGTTCCAGCACGGCCAGGCAGGCGTCGACGATCTCGTTCAGGTTGTGCGGCGGGATGTTGGTGGCCATGCCCACCGCGATACCGGACGAACCGTTGATCAGCAAGTTGGGGATCTTGGCCGGCAGGATCAGGGGCTCATGCTCGGAGCCGTCGTAGTTGGGGCCGAAGTCGACCGTCTCCTTGTCGATGTCGGCGAGCAACTCGTGGGCGATCTTCGCCATGCGGATCTCGGTGTAACGCATGGCCGCCGCGTTGTCGCCGTCGACCGAACCGAAGTTGCCCTGGCCATCCACCAGCGGGTAGCGCAGGGAGAAGTTCTGGGCCATGCGGACGATGGTGTCGTAGACCGCGGTATCGCCGTGCGGGTGGTACTTACCGATGACGTCGCCGACGATACGGGCCGACTTCTTGTAGGCCTTGTTCCAGTCGTTCGACAGCTCGTGCATGGCGAACAGAACGCGCCGGTGCACCGGCTTGAGACCGTCCCGCACATCGGGCAGCGCGCGGCCCACGATCACGCTCATGGCGTAGTCGAGATAGGAGCGGCGCATCTCCTCTTCGAGGCTTACGGGAAGGGTCTCTTTGGCGAATTGTTCCATGGCGGATTTTAGTGTCGTTATCGGTCTGAAAAACCTCGCGATTTTATCATGAAAGCCTCGTCAGACCGCGCCTATCAGGCACTCCGGCGACAACAATGGACTGGCCTGTTATCAGCCGCCGGGAAGCTATTTCCTGTCATCCCGGCACGGGGCTTTAGTGGTGACAACCATCGTCGCTGATTTTTATGTTTTCTTAATGCCAACCCATCCAGTCTTAGCCTCATCTTTACCGGTCAACTTCTAGAGTTCAGTGCATCTCGATCCCTTAACCCGGAGATGTCATGGATCTGATCTACCTCGCGCTCGGCGTCGGTTTCTTCGCCATCACGGCCGTGCTCGTAGCTGCCTTCGAAAGGCTCAGGGGGCACAAATGAGCTTCCTCTACCTCATCGCGCTCGTCGCCACGGTGGCCGTGTTCGTCTACCTGGTCGCCGTCCTGTTCTTTCCGGAGTACTTCTCATGACTGGCAATGGCTACTGTCAACTGGCCCTGTACCTGGTCGCCCTGATCGGCCTGGCCTGGCCCCTGGGCCTGTACATGGCCCGCGTCTACAAGGATGAGCCGCCCGGCTTCATGCGCTGGCTCAAGCCGGTGGAGAACCTGTTCTACCGGCTCTGCGGCGTCAGGCCGGGCGACGACATGGCCTGGACCCGCTACGCCTTTGCCATGCTGGCCTTCAACCTGATGGGCTTCCTGGCGGTGTATGCCCTGCAACGCCTTCAGGTCTGGCTGCCCCTCAACCCCGAGGGCCTGGCCAACACCACGGCCGATCTCGCCTTCAACACCGCCGTCAGCTTCGCCACCAACACCAACTGGCAAAGCTACGGCGGCGAGACCACCCTGAGCTACCTGACCCAGATGGCCGGCCTGACGGTGCAGAACTTCGTCTCCGCCGCCTCGGGCATGGCGGTGCTGGTGGCCCTGATGCGCGGCTTCACCCGGCGCGAGGCCGGCGGCGTCGGCAACTTCTGGGTCGACATGACCCGCTCCACGCTCTATGTCCTGCTGCCGCTATCCCTGGCCCTGGCCCTGGCCCTGGTCAGCCAGGGCGTGGTGCAGACCTTCTCGCCCCATGCCCAGGCGGAACTGGTCCAGGCGGTCGCCTACGAGCAGCCCAAGGCCGGCCCGGACGGCCAGGCCATGAAGGATGCCCAGGGCCAACCGGTCTTGGAGAAGGTCACCGCCACCGAGCAGACCATCGCGGTCGGCCCGGCGGCCAGCCAGATCGCCATCAAGCAGCTCGGCACCAACGGCGGCGGCTTTTTCAACGTCAACTCGGCCCACCCGCTGGAAAACCCGACGCCGCTGGCCAACTTCCTGGAACTGCTGGCCATCCTGATCCTCCCGGCCGCACTCTGCTTCACCTTCGGCCGCTTCGTCGGCGACATGCGTCAGGGCGGGGCGATCCTGGCCGCCATGACCATCGTGTTCACCACCCTCCTGGCGGTGTGCGTCTGGGCGGAACAGTCCGGCAACCCGTTGTTCGACCAGCTGGGACTCGCCACCCAGGCCTCCGAGATGCAGGCCGGCGGCAACATGGAAGGCAAGGAGACCCGCTTCGGCGTGGTCAACTCGGCCCTCTGGGCCACCGCCACCACGGCCGCCTCGAATGGCTCGGTAAATGCCATGCACGACTCCTTCACGCCGATCGGTGGCCTGGTGCCCATGTGGCTGATCCAGCTCGGTGAGGTGATCTACGGCGGCGTCGGTTCCGGCCTGTACGGCATGATCGTGTTCGCCCTCATCGGGGTGTTCATCGCCGGCCTGATGATCGGCCGCACCCCCGAATATCTGGGCAAGAAGATCGAGTCCTTCGAGATCAAGATGGCCGCCGTCGCCATCCTGGTGCCGCCCCTGGTGGTGTTGGCCGGGACCGCCCTGGCGGTGGCCCTCGACGCCGGCCGCGCCGGCATCCTCAACCCCGGCGCGCACGGCTTCTCCGAGGTCCTCTACGCCCTGTCCTCGGCCGGCAACAACAACGGCAGCGCCTTCGGCGGCCTCACCGCCAACACGCCCTTCTACAACACCCTGCTCGGCTTCGCCATGCTGCTGGCCCGCTACTGGCTGGCCATCCCGGTGCTGGCCATCGCCGGCTCCCTGGCGGCCAAGAAGATCGTGCCGGTCTCGGCGGGCACCCTGCCCACCCATACCCCGCTGTTCGTGCTCCTGCTGATCGGCACCGTGCTACTGGTCGGCGCCCTCACCTTCGTGCCGGCGCTGGCCCTGGGGCCGGTGGTGGAACACCTGCACATGATGGCGACACCGTAGGTTGGACTGAGCAACGCGAAGCCCAACGCCAGCCGAGCCATGTTGGGCTTCCTTCGTCAGCCCAACCTACGACATTCCTTTCGGAGAATATCGATGCACAAAACCCAATCGCTCTACGACGCCGCCCTGATCAAGGTGGCCGCCTGGGACGCGGTGAAGCGTCTGTCGCCCCGCCATCAGGTGAAGAACCCGGTGATGTTCGTGGTCTGGCTGGGCAGCCTGCTCACCACCGGCCTGTTCGTCCAGGCCCTGGTGGGCCAGGGCGAGGCCCCGGCCGGCTTCATCCTCGCGGTCAGCCTCTGGCTCTGGTTCACGGTACTGTTCGCCAACTTCGCCGAGGCCATGGCGGAAGGCCGCGGCAAAGCCCAGGCCGCCGCGCTGAAGGGCATGAAGCGGACCGTCCTGGCCAAGAAGCTGAAGGAGCCGCGCCACGACGCCGCCACCCACGTGGTCAACTCGGAGGACCTGCGCAAGGGCGACGTGGTCCTGGTCACCGCCGGCGAGACCATCCCCGGCGACGGCGAGGTGATCGAGGGCGTGGCCTCGGTCGACGAATCGGCCATCACCG
>JAAXVP010000323.1:0-2707 GCA_013335435.1 Thiobacillus sp.
CTCACCCTCCCCGTCGGCCGCGCGGCCAACGGTCTGCCGCTGGGCCTGCAAGTGGTGGGCCGCTGGATGGCGGATGAGCGGCTGCTGGCCTGGGCCGAGGCGGTCCCCCCGTTCTAGCCCGTCAGCACCCCGACCCGCGGCAGGCGGCTGAACACCCACGCCCCATGCGGAGCCTTGCGCAGGCTGCGGGTCATGGGGCGGGTTTCAGGTCACGGCTCAGGTCTTCGAGCATGTAGCCCAGACCGCGCACGGTGCGGATGCGGATCCCGGCTGGTTCGAGCTTGGTGCGCAGGCGCGAGATATAGACTTCGACGGCATTCACGCTCATGTCCTGGTCCCAGGTGCATACGGCGGCGACGATGCGCTCCTTGCTGAGGACCCGCTCCAGGTTGTCGAGGAGGAACAGCAGGATCGCCCATTCCCGCCGGGGCAGGTCGAGGGGCTGACCGCCCAGCCAGGCCCGGTGGGCGTCCTCGTCGAGGGTGAGGGGGCCGAACTCGCGGCGCTGGGCGCCCTGGCCGCGGCTGCGCCGGACGAGGGCATTGACGCGGGCGATCAGTTCGACGGCGGCGAAGGGTTTGGTGAGGTAGTCGTCGGCGCCCAGGTTGAGGCCGCGGACCCGCTCGTTGAGGGCGTCGCGAGCGGTCAGCATGAGCACGTGCACCGGGTTGTGGCGGGCCCGCAGGCGACTCAGCAGCTCCAGGCCGTCCATGCCGGGCAGGCCGATGTCGAGCACCAGCAGATCGAATTCTTCGGTGGACAGGGCCGCTTCGGCGAGTTCGGCGCTGCCGACATAGTCGGCGGTGAGGCCGCTGCCGCGCAGGAGCTGGGCGACGCCATCGGCCAGCAGGGGGTCGTCTTCGACGATCAGGACGCGCATCTTCAGTTCCGTTTTGCTGCTGGCCTGTCAGGGCCGCCGAAGGACAACAGCACGGGCAGCAGCAGCAGGGTGAAGAGGGTGGCGCTGACGATGCCGCCGACGATCACCACGGCGAAGGGGCGCTGGGTTTCCGAGCCGATGCCGTGCGACAGGGCTGCCGGCAGGAGGCCGAGGCCGGCCATCAGGGCAGTCATGACGATGGGGCGCAGGCGCAGCATGGCGCCGTCGAGGATGGCCTCGGAACGGGGGGCGCCGCGGCGGGCGATTTCGATGACTTGTTCAACCATGATCACACCATTCTGCACCGAGATGCCGGCTACCGCGATGAAGCCCACCGCCGCCGACACTGACAGGTGGAGGCCGGCGAAGCCGAGTCCGGCAAAGCCGCCGATCAGCGTGAAGGGCACCATGGCCAGCACCAGCAGGGCCGGGCGGATGTCGCGGAAGGCCCAGAAGAGCAGCGAGAAGATCAGCCCGAGGGTGATCGGGACGATGACTTTCAGGCGTCCCATGGCGCGTTGCTGGTTCTCGAACTGGCCGCCCCAGGTGAGGGTGTAGCCGGCCGGCAGGGCGACTTCGGCGGCAACCTTTTTCTGGGCTTCGGCGACGAAGCTGCCCTGGTCGCGGCCGCGCAGGTTGGCCTTGACGATGACGTTGCGGCTGCCGGCTTCGCGCTGGATGCGCGAGGCGCCCTGGCGGAGTTCCACGTCGGCCAGGTCGCCCAGCGGAATGCTGCCCTTGCCGTCGGGCAGGGCCACCGGCAGGTTGGCAATGTCGTCCACCTGGTCGCGGAAGTTGGGGCCGAAGCGCAGGGTTACGTCGTAGCGACGTTCGCCATCGTAAAAGACATTGACTGCGGAGCCGCCGAGGGCGGTCTGGATCATCAGATTGACGTCGGTGACGCGGATGCCGTAGCGGGCCAGGGCTTCGCGGCGCAGACGGATGTCCACTTCGCTCTGGCCGCCCACCGGCAGGGCGGCCACGTCGGCGGAGCCCTGGATGCGGTCGAGCACGCTGGCGATCTGGCGACCCTTGGTTTCGAGCATTTCGAGGTTTGGCCCGAAAACCTTGACCGCGATTTCGCCCTTGGCGCCGGACAGGGATTCTTCCACGCTGTCCTGGATCACCTGCGAGAAGTTGGTGGGCAGGCCGGGGATGGTGGCCAGTTTGGCCGACATGCTGTCCACCAGCGCGTCCTTGGTGGCGAAGCGCCATTCGTCGTGGGGTTTCAGGTCCACCAGGATTTCGATGTTGTTGGGGCCCTTGGGGTCGGTGCCGTCGTCGGGGCGCCCGACGTGGGTGATGACCGCCTTTACCTCCGGATAGCTCGACAGCACGGCGCGCACCTTGCGCTCGATTTCCTTGGTGTTGGAGAGGGCGGAGGACTGGGGCAGGCTGATGGTCAGCCAGATGTTGCCTTCGTCGAGCTTGGGCAGGAACTCCGAGCCAAGCAGCGGGGCCAGCAGCAGGGCTGCCGCCAGGATTAGCACCGAGACCGCGATGGTGGCCCGGCGGCGCAGCTGGAGACGCACCAGCAAGGCCCGGTAGCCGGTTTGCAGGCGGTGCAGCCAGACGCTTTCCTTCTCGGCCATATCCTTGTTGAGGGCATAGGAGAGCAGCGTCGGGACCAACGTCAGGGTCAGCAGCAGGCCGCCGAGGAGGGCGAAGGAAAGGGTCAGGGCGACCGGCGTGAAGATGCGTCCCTCGACCCGCTGGAAGGTGAAGATGGGCAGGAAGGCGACGATGATGATGGCCTTCGAGAACATGATCGGCGCGCCCAGCTCGACGCAGGTTTGCTTGAGGGCGTGCATGCGCCGGCCGATCGGC
>JAAXVP010000323.1:2717-3791 GCA_013335435.1 Thiobacillus sp.
ACCTTCGATAAGAAGCTCGGAATTCTGGCCGCTCCGGTCCAGTTTCCACACTTTGCCTTGCGTCCAACTCGACACGAAGATCTCGCCGGTCTTTGCGCATTCGATGCCATCGGCGCCGCGGAAACCGGTGTTCAGGACGGCCAACTTGCCGGACTGGATCTGGAGGAGGTCGCCATGGAAGAACTCGGCGACCAGCATGCTGTCCGGTCCCGGCGCGCACACGCCATTGGGACAAGCCATCTGCGGCGTGGCATCCACCGCCAGGCGCACCATCAGGGCTTCGACCATCACCACCGCGCTGTCGATGATGACCCCGAAGTCCACCGCGCCGAGGGAGATCAGGTTGGCTGATACGCCCATGGCGTGCATCAGGATGAAGGCGAACATCAGCGACAGCGGGATCACCGCGGCAACGATGATGGCCGCCCGCAGGTTGCGCAGGAAGGCCAGCAGGATGGCGGTGACCAGTATTGCGCCGACCAGCAGGTTCTCGCCGACGGTGGCCACGGTGTGGGCGATCAGTTCGGAGCGCTGGTAGATCGGGCGCAGGCGGTAGCCGTCCGGCAGGCGCGCATTGACTTCGTCCACCTTAATCCGCAGGGCTTCGACGATCTTGGCGGCGTTGCCGCCCTTGGTCATCTGGACGATGCCTTCGATCACGTCGTCGCGGTCGTTGAAGGCGACGATGCCGGTGCGCGGGCGGGCGCCGGCGATCACTTCGGCCACGTCGCCGATGCGTACCGGCTTGCCGTCGCGGGCGACGATGACCACGTCGCGTACGTCGTCCAGGTTGGTGAACAGGCCGAGGGTACGCACCACCAGGGCTTCGTCGCCGCGCCGCAGGAGGCCGCCGCTGCCGTTGGCGCTGCTGCCGGCAAGGGCCTGGCTGACTTCGTCGAGGCTGACTGCGTACTTGCGCAGCAGGTTCGGGTCGATGCGCACCTGCATCTCGCGGATCGCGCCGCCGAAGCTGACCACGTCGGCGATGCCGGGGACCATGCGCAGGGCCGGGCGGACGGTCCAGTCCTGCACCGCGCGGACTTCTTCCTGGGCGGCGGCGGGCGGGGCTTCGAG
>JAAXVP010000046.1 GCA_013335435.1 Thiobacillus sp.
GGCGACTACACCGCCGGCGATTACCCGGCCACCCTCGAAGGCGCGGTGAGAAGCGGCGTAAAATGCGCCCAACTGATCATTGCCGAGGAGTAAGGAGCCCATGGGTTCCGGCGTCATGGAAAACAATCAAGCCCTCAAGGACCGGGTCATCCTGGTCACCGGCGCCGGCCGGGGCCTCGGCCGCGCCGCCGCCCTCGCCTGCGCCGCGCGCGGCGCCACGGTGATCCTGCTCGGCCGCACCACGGCCAAGCTCGAGAAGGTCTACGACGAGATCGTCGCGGCCGGCAGCCCGATGCCGGCCATCTTCCCCATGGACCTGGACAAGGCCGGCGACCGCGATTTCGAGACCCTGGCCCAGACCATCGGCTACCAGTTACGTCGCCTGGACGGGATCGTCCACTGCGCCGCCGAGTTCGAATCGCCCAGTCCGCTCGGCCAGCAGAGCGCCGAGGCGTGGCAACAGCTCTACAAGGTCAACGTCATCGCCCCCTTCGCCATCAACAAGGCCTGCCTGCAACTGCTGGCGGCGGCGCCCGACGCCTCGGTGGTCCTGGTCGGCGAAAGCCACGGCCATGCCCCGGCCGCCTACTGGGGCGGCTTCGCGGTGAGCAAGGCGGCCCTGGAAGCCTACTTCCGCATCCAGGCCGCGGAATGGGCCGATGCCGCCAACCTGCGCCTCAACCTGGTCATCCCGGGGCCGATCCGGAGCCCGCAGCGGGCCAAGAGCCACCCGGGCGAAGACAAGACCCGGCTGCCGACCCCGGAGCAATTGGCCGACGACCTGGCGAAGCTGATGGATTCGGGCGAACGCGGCCGCTTGATCGAGTGGCGGCCCGGCGGCTAGCTAGAACATGCGCTTGGGTATAGCCTTACAAGTAGTAATGCTTAGCCAGTCGCCATGACCAGCAAGAACGATATAGAAGACGGGGAGAAGACCGGAGGCAGCGAGAAGCTGCGCCAGTCGGCACGCCTGCAGACACGCGAGTCGGCACGCCTGTCCTTCCCGTTCAGCGAGCCGCTGGCCTGCGAAATCCGCGACTTCAGCGAATCCGGCCTACAACTGGCCGGCATCGGCCAGGCCGTGCCCCAGCCGCCCGGCGGCCACCGCGAGGGCAGCACGACCCGGGTCGAGATCGAGTTCCCCCTGAACCAGGACGGCAGCGGCCAATACAAGCTGCAGGGCGACCTGGTGCGCAGCACGGATTCCGGCCTGGGCCTGAAGCTCGACAACATGTCCGACGAGGCCTACCAGGCCCTGGTCCATGCCCGTGCCAACATCGGCAAGGCCGATACACCGGCGGGCGAACTCCTGCCGGAAGAGCACCAGGCCATGGTGCGCGACTGCATGCACCTGTTCCATCTCTTTCTGGAACGGGTCTGGAAGGATTTCCTCGGCGGCATCTCGGTCCGCATTGCCGAGCGCGACACCGCCACCCTGCGACTGTCCGAACACTCCCGCTACCTCGGTGCCCTGGCCTACCTGGTCAAGCAAGGCCCTGACCTGGGCCGCAGTCTCTATGCCAACGTGGTCAAGCAGATGCACCGGATGGCCGAGCCGAAGAAGGAACTCGAACTCCTGCCCGGCGACAGCCCGCAACTCGCCATCGTCGACGACCACAGCTTCGACGACTGGCTCAACATCGCCCACATCTTCCAGCGCATCGAGGCCGACAACCGCGAGGCGATGTTCCTGTTCAGCCGCTGCTTCAGCCGCCTGACACCGGTCCCGATCGACCGCCACAACGACCCGTTCGGCCCCGAAGTGGTCTGCGTGGCCTTCCAGGACTGCATACGCGATCTCGATGTCAGCAACGAGATGCGCGGCCATATCTACAAGGGTTTCGGCGAGGCCCTGGCGCCCCGCTACCCGGCCCTGTACGACCAGCTCAACCTGCTCCTGGCTCCCCTCAAGCCGAGCAAGGTGGAACGCCAGGAGGCCGCCCCTCCCGCCCCCGCCGGCAAGCCGGAAGAGACCAAGCCAGCCGACATCGCCGAACAAATCAACAAATTGGCCGAAATCGCCGAACGGCTGTTCGCGTTCACCCCGGGGGCTCGCACGCAGAACCCGGACGCCGCGCCCAGGTCGCAGCCGGAAGGGCTGCCACTGGCCGATGCCGCCACCCTGCATACCCTGACCCAGGCCCTGGCGCAGATTGCCGGCCAGCACCCGGCGGCCGCCGCGACGCCCGATGCGCCGGCTCTCGAGGAACTGCTCGACCGGATACCGGCCGGTCCGAACCTGACCCACCAGGTCGCCGCCCTCCTCCGCCAGGCCGATGCCTCCGGCCTGAACCCCGGCCAGCGCGACGCCCTCGGCATGGCGGCCAGCCTGATGAGCCAGGCCATGGCCGGCCACGGCGAGCAATCCGACCTCGACGCCCTCCTGAAGAAGTTGGAAAAGCCCCTGTACGAGCTGGTGCTCCGGGGCGAGGATCCGCTCAACCAGGCCGAGCATCCGCTGCGCCGACTGCTCAACCTGGTCGACCGCTTCGCCATCGTCACCGACGACCGGGGCCGGTTCACCGACCGCGAACTCGGCGACCTGCTCGCGACCATCATCGACCAGGCTGCCGCCACCTCGGACGACTTCGACAAGGCCTGCATTGCCCTGGAAAGGCTGCTCAAGTTCCCCAGCCAGTACCACCGCCAGCGCGTGTCCTCCCACCAGGAGGCCTTCGAATCCCAGGAGACGCTGCGCGCGGCCAAGCTGGCGGTCGCCCGGATGCTCGACCAGCGCCTGTCCGGTCGGGCGGTACCCAGGCTGGCGCTCACCCTGCTCGATCTCGGCCTGCGCCAGCACCTGGTCCTGCAGAGTCTGCGCGGCAACGGCGAGGAATGCCGGGCCACCCTCGGCCTGCTCGATGTCCTGCTCGACCGCGAGCAGCCGCCGACCGAGAACCTCGCTCACGACATCGAGGACAGGCTGTGCCGCGTCAATGCCGACCGGCACCGGATCGAGGCCGGCCTGGCCGAGTTGCGCACCTTCCTGGACCGGAACGTCATCGACGCGGTCAGCCTGCCGGACCACTGGTTCGTTACCGAGACCGGCCTGGCCCGGCCGGACGGCGAGGCCGCCGGCGACATCCCGAGCCAGCTGGGCGAGTGGTGGGATATCGATCTCGACGGTCTCGGGGTACCCATGCAACTGATCTGGATCAGCGAGCCCGGGGATGCCTTCGGCTTCGTCAACCGCTCCGCCACCCGCAAGCTCCAGCTGACCCGTATCGAATTGGCCAAGCGCCTGGCCGATGACACCATGCACCGGGGTGAGGACCGCGACCAGCCACTTCTGGAGCGGTCCGAGAACGGCACCGTCGACAACCTGTACCGGCGCCTGGCGCACCGCGCCCACCACGACCCCCTGACCGGCCTGCTCAACCTGAAGGGCTTCATGTTCACGCTCGCCCGGCAGCCCCACCGCTCGGCCAAGGGCCACGTGGTCGGCATGCTCGAATTCACGCCCTACCGGGCCATCCTGGACACCTGCGGCATCGAGGCGGGCGAACGCCTGACCCGGGAGTTGGCCGAAGTGGCCCAGCACCGGATCGGCAGCGGCGGCACCCTGGCAACCATAGGCGACGGCCGCCTGGGCCTCCTTCTGCCCGACATCGACCTGACCGGGGCACGCCGGGTCGCCTTCGGCATCACCCATTCGCTGCGTGAATTCCAATTCCAACACGGCTCGGCCAATTACCTGTTCGAAGTCCGCATCGGCCTGACCGGCCTGACCTCGGGCAGCACCGACGCCGCCGAGGCCATCCGCCGGGCGACCGCCGCCAGCATCGCCGCCGCCCACGACAACGAGTCGGTACAGGTCTACGAGGACTCCGGAGCCCACCTGCTGGAGCAGGAGTCCCTGCACGCCTGGGGCCAGCGCATCGACAGCCTGCTCGGCGGCGACACCCTGTTCCTGCGCTGCCAGCAGGTCGTACCCCTGAAGCCGGAGGTCACCGAACCGCCCTATTACGAAATCCTGCTCGGCGTGCGCGACGATGCCGGCGCGGTGGTCAGTCCGCAGCCCTTCGTCGAAGCGGTCGAGTTCTGGAAGCGCAGCCAGGACCTGGACATCTGGGTGATCGAGAAGACCTTCGCCTGGATCCGCGCCAACTCCGCCCTGTTCGCCGGCATGGGAGGCTTTTCCATCAACCTGTCCACCCAATCGATGTCGAACGAGGCCGTCCTGGCCACCCTGCACCGGCATCTCGGCCAGGGCGACCTGCCAGCCGGGAAAATCATCTTCGAGATCACCGAGACCGCCACGGTAGGCAACTACGACGCCGCACGCGAGTTCATCCGTCAGGTGCGCCGCCACGGCTGCCGGTTCAGCATCGACGACTTCGGCAGCGGCAACGCCTCCTACGGCTACCTGCGCAACCTGCGCACCGACGCCCTCAAGATCGACGGCGCCTACGTCAAGGACATGGCGGACGACCCCGATCTCCAGGCCATGGTGAAGTCGATGAACGACATCGGCCACTCGCTCGGCATGAAGACCGTGGCCGAATACGTGGCCACTCCGGAAATCCTCGCGCTCGTGCGCACCATGGGGATCGACTACGGCCAGGGCTTCGAGATCGCCAAGCCGATACCGATCGACGAATTGCGCCCCTGAGCAAACGGATGCGCGGCCGCCGGTCGATGGCTACTCGGTCACCAAGGGATATCTGGCCCGGCTCCAGTCCTCGATCTTCATGTCGACCGCGACGACGTTCTTGAAGCCGAGTTCACGCAGGCTCCTGGCCGCCAGGATGCTGCGGGTGCCGGAGGAACAGTAGAGCGTGATCCGCTTGCCCACGTCGGTATGGTCCGGATAGCCGACCTGTGGCCAGATCCTCGTTTCGATCAGCCCACGCGGTATGTTGAGCGCATTGGGTACGTGTCCGTAGGCGAATTCGTCGGCTTCGCGGACATCGATGATCAGGCCCAGCGTCTTGCTGTCCAGACCGTTCTTGAAGGCCGCCAGGTCGATGGTCTTGACCCCGGTTTTCACCTTGGCGACCAGGTCGTTGACCGAGCGGGGATAGTTTTGCGCCCAACCCCAAGTCGGCAGCAGAAGCGCGACGACTAGGGAAAGGATCGGCAGCAAGGGGCGGGATTTCATGGTCAGGCACACAACACTGAATCCAGCATAGATACAGTATCGGCGGCGCACAAATCATCCCTGGAAATAGTTGGCCGGTCCTGCCGGCACGGCCGCCTTCTACAACTCCCTCAGGAAATCCAGCGCCTCGCTCAGGCTGGCCACGCCCTTGACCTTGACCCCCGGAATCGCCTGCTTGGGCAGGTTGGCCTTGGGCGCCAGGATCAGGCTGAAGCCGAGCTTGGCGGCCTCCTTCAGGCGTTCCTGGCCGCGTTGCACCGGACGGATCTCTCCTGCCAGGCCGACCTCGCCAAATACCGCAAGTTTATGCGGCAAGATGCTGTTTCTTATGGAAGAAACTGCCGCCACCAGGACCGCGAGATCGGCCGCCGGCTCGAGGATGCGCACCCCGCCGACGGCGTTGACGAAGACGTCCTGGTCGAAGCAGGCGATGCCGCCGTGGCGGTGCAGCACGGCCAGGAGCATGGCCAGGCGGTTGGGATCGAGGCCGACGGTCAGGCGCCGGGGCGTCGGCGTATGGGCGGTGTCGACCAGGGCCTGGATCTCGACCAGCAGGGGCCGGGTGCCCTCCTGGGTGACCACCACGCAGGAACCGGGCGCCTCCTGCTCGGCCCGGTTGAGGAACAGGGCCGAGGGGTTGTTCACCCCCTTCAGGCCCTTGTCGGTCATGGCGAACACGCCCAATTCGTTGACCGCGCCGAAGCGGTTCTTGAAGGCGCGCACCAGGCGGAAGCTGGAGCCGGTGTCGCCCTCGAAATAGAGCACGGTGTCGACGATGTGCTCGAGCACGCGCGGCCCGGCCAGGGCGCCTTCCTTGGTGACGTGGCCGATGAACACCAGGGTGGTGCCAGTCTGCTTGGCGTGCCGGGTCAGTTCCTGGGCGCATTCGCGCACCTGGGAGACGCTGCCGGGCGCCGAGGTCAGGGCCTCGGTGTAGAGGGTCTGGATGGAATCGATCACCGCCACCTGGGGCCGTTCCGCGGCCAGGGTGGCGAGCACCGATTCCAGGCGGATCTCGGTCAGGATCGGGATGTCGCAGCCGGCCAGGCCGAGCCGGTTGGCCCGCATGGCGATCTGGTCGGCCGACTCCTCGCCGCTCACGTACAGGGTCTTCAGGCGCTTGGCGACCTCGGCCAGGGCCTGCAACAACAGGGTCGACTTGCCGATGCCGGGATCGCCGCCGATCAGCACCACACCGCCCTCGACCAGGCCGCCGCCGAGGACGCGGTCGAATTCGCCCAGGCCGGTCGGGATGCGCGGCGTTTCCCTGGCTTGCACCTGGGACAGCCGCTGCACCTCGCCCGAGGCCGCCAGGGCCTGGAAACGCCGGGTCTTGGTCTCGGCCAGCGACTCGATCAGGGTGTTCCAGGCCAGGCAATGCGGGCACTGGCCCTGCCATTTGCTGGTCTGGCCGCCGCATTCGTTGCAGACGTACAGCGTCTTGTCCTTGGCCATCCTGAAGCTCGCTAATTGGATGGCCGGTTATACCCGACGCCGCCCGGCCGGCTCAAGCGAGAATTCGCACCAGGTCGGGATCGTCGGCGTGGTCGAGCAGGATGCGGCGGACCCGGTCCTGCCAGAGACCGGCGAACAGGGGCAGATCGTCGGGCCCGGCCTGGCCGGCCATGATCTTCTGCATCAGGGGCGGCAGGTCCGGATCGGGCGGCACCGCCGCCGGGTGGTAGTCGATGGCGATCGCCGCCCCGGTGTCCAGCCGGGTGAAGCGCAGTTCGGACGGCATGGCGACGCCGTAGCGCAGCAGGCCGTTGCGGCCATGCCGGCCGGCCAGTCCCTTGAAACCGCCCTCGCCCGCCGCGCCGGTGATCAGGCCGATCACGCCGCCGACCACGCCGGCGGTGCCGGCCGCCTGATCGTCACGCAACTCGACCCGGATGCCGCCGCGCGTCGGCAGTTCATCGCCATACAGCTGGCGCAGGGCGGTGCGCGTGGCGAGCCAGGCCCCGGCCACGGTCGGACAGGAATGGCCGGCCCATTTCACCGCATCGCCGTAACGGTATTCCAGGACGCCGCCCTCGGCGGCTCCCAGCAGGGCGGCCAGCGGGTCGAGCAGGCGCAGGCCTGGGATATGGTCGAAGAAAGCGGGGAAGGACATGGCACGGCTCCGATGTGAGATGGCTCGCATGGTGCCGGGCGGCGGCCAAGGCCGCCTTGCGAAATATCAAGCGCCGCCGGATGAAACCGGGAACGGAGTCCGGGAAAGGAGATTAGCGGCCGCTCAGCGCCATTTGATCCGGTTCGTCCGCCATGCGCTCGCGCAGGCTGCGCATGACGAAGGCCAGCGGGGCCGGCAAGGCGGCCAGCAGGGTGTCCAACTCGATGCCGTCGAGCATGTTCTTCACCGTCAGGCCGAGGTCGGTGTTGCCCTCGATGAGCAGGCGGCGGTTGAAGAACAGGGTATCCGGGTCTTCCAGGCGCAGGGCCAGGCGGGTGAAGTCCTTGGCGCTGGCGGTGAAGGTGACGTCGGCATGGTCGCCGAACTGCGGCCGCAGGCCAGCGCGGCCGACCGAGAAATAGCTCTTCACGCCCAGATCGCGGACGTGCACGCAGAAACGTTTGTCGCGCACGTTGGCCCAGTCCATGTCCTTGAGCGCGCGCCAGGCCGCCAGGTTGAACAGGGTCACGAAGGCGGCCGACACCGGCAGGGTCGGCAAGGCGGCGACGGCACGGGGCAGCGGGAATGCAGGCAATTTCAGACGCGACATGGCTAAACGCTCATCCAGGACAAGACCATCCGAAATACTGCCTGAAATGGCCCGGCTTGGCTACTTCCGGCAGGGATAGTTCTCGCTCAGGAGCTTGCCGAGCGCCAGCGGGGCCGGTTTCTTGAAGTGGTCCGGGTGCGCGTTCAGCCAGGTGACCACCACCGTGGGCAGGCGCTGCTTGTCGCCGACGCCGAGACAGAACTTGCCGCCACTGTCGTAGACCGTGGCGGTATCGATGTAGCCGTTGAGATAGCTGTGGCACATCATGCCCAGCATCTTCACCCGTTCGGCACCGTTGCACATCTTCAGCAAGGCTTCGCCGGACTGGACTTCATGGACGCCCATGGCGGCCATCGCGGCCATGGCGGCCATGGCGGGGGGGGACACGATGGCGGCCAGCAAGACCGCCATTCCGATCTTATGCATATAAGTACTCCTACTCTCTCCTGGGGCTATTTTATCCGACGGCCGCCCGATTTGCCCGCCGTCGCGGTTCTAGTCTTGATCGGCCGGGCAAGACCAGGCCTTGCCCCGGCCCTGTCCGCCCGTGCCCCGCCCGTGCCGGCCGGCTGGAAGGCTGGAATCAGGTGCTGCTTGCCGTTGCCGATCAGGTCGGCCCGGCCCATGGCCTTGAGGGCCTCGCGCAGCATCGGCCAGTTGTCCGGATCGTGGTAGCGCAGGAAGGCCTTCTGCAGGCGGCGCGCACGTTCGCCCCGGGTCACCGGCACCTTGCGCGCCTTGCCGCCCAGGACCGGCTTGAGCGGGTTCAGCTCGGTATGCCACATGGTGGTGGCCAGGGCCAGCGGCGTGGGCAGGAAGGTCTGCACCTGGTCGAGGCGGAAACCGTTGCGCTTCAGCCACAGGGCCAGGTTGACCATGTCCTCGTCGGTGGTGCCGGGGTGGGCGGCGATGAAGTACGGGATCAGGTACTGCTCCTTGCCGGCTTCCTTGGAGTACTTGTCGAACATCTGCTTGAAGCGGTCGTAGGCCGTCATCTTCGGCTTCATCATGTGTTCGAGCGGCCCCTCCTCGGTGTGCTCGGGGGCGATCTTGAGGTAGCCGCCGACGTGGTGGCTGGCCAGTTCCTTGATGTATTCCGGCGACTTCACCGCCAAGTCGTAGCGCACCCCGGAGCCGATCAGCACCTTCTTCACGCCAGGCAGCGCGCGCGCCTTGCGGTAGAGCTGGATGAGCGGGCCGTGGTCGGTGCCCATGTTCTCGCAGATGTCCGGGAACACGCAGGACAGACGCCGGCAGGCGGACTCGATCTTCGGGTCCTTGCAGGCCAGGCGGTACATGTTGGCGGTCGGCCCGCCAAGGTCGGAGACCACCCCGGTGAAGCCCGGGGTCTTGTCGCGGATCGCCTCGATCTCGTGCAGGATCGATTCCTCCGAACGGTTCTGGATGATGCGGCCCTCGTGCTCGGTGATGGAGCAGAAGGTGCAGCCGCCGAAGCAGCCGCGCATGATGTTGACCGAGAAGCGGATCATCTCCCAGGCCGGTATCTTGGCCTCGCCGTAGCTCGGGTGCGGCGCCCGCGCGTAGGGCAGGCCGTAGACGTGGTCCATCTCGGCGGTCGTGAGCGGGATCGGCGGCGGATTCAGCCAGACGTCGCGCTCGCCGTGCCCCTGGACCAGGGCACGGGCATTGCCGGGGTTGGATTCGAGGTGGAAGACGCGCGAGGCATGGGTGTCGAGGACGGCGTTCTTCTCGACCTGTTCGAAGGACGGCAGGCGCAGGACGCTGTGGGCACGCTGCTGCTGGATGAATTCGATACGGGTCCCACCCTCTCCCCGGCCCTCCCCCCTCGAGGGGGAGGGGGTTGGGACAGCCAGCGAATCCACCTCCGTCCATTCCTCCGAAGGCTTCCACCCCATCGGCACCATGAACGCCGTCCCGCGCAAGTCACGGATGTCGGCGATCCCCTCCCCCGCCGCCAGGCGATGGGTCAGCTCGATCAACGCCCGTTCGGCATTGCCGAACAGGAGCATGTCGGCCTTGGAATCGGCCAGCACCGAGCGGCGCATGGTGTCCGACCAATAGTCGTAATGGGCGATCCGGCGCAGGCTGGCCTCGATGCCGCCGGCCACCACCGGCACGTTCTTGTAGGCCTCCCGGCAGCGCTGGGCGTATACCGTCACCGCCCGGTCCGGCCGCTTGTTCGGCTCGCCGTTCGGGGTATAGGCATCGTCGGAGCGTATCTTGCGGTCGGAGGTGTAGCGGTTGACCATGGAATCCATGTTGCCGGCGGTCACCCCGAAATACAGGTTGGGCTTGCCCAGGGCGCGGAAGGCCTCGGCCGAGCGCCAGTCCGGCTGGGCGATGATGCCGACCCTGAAGCCCTGAGCCTCCAGCAGGCGGCCGACCAGGGCCATGCCGAAGCTGGGATGGTCGATGTAGGCGTCGCCGGTGACCAGGATGACGTCGCAGGAGTCCCAGCCGAGCGCCTCCATCTCCGCGCGCGACATCGGCAGGAAGGGAGCGACGCCGAAGCGCTTGGCCCAATAAGGCTTGAAGGAGGTCAGGGATTTTGCGGGCAGCACGGCGGGACAAACAAATTCGGGCTGATCAGCATAACAGCTTGCGCCAGCCCGTTAAAATGCGTCATTCGTGCCACCCGCCCCGCCATCATGGACCTCTATCCCCTGCTCCGCCCCGTCCTCTTCAACCTGGACCCGGAAACCGCCCACAACCTGACCCTGGACGCCCTCCGCCATACCCCGACCGCCCTGCTCCGGACCATGCTGCCCGCGGTGCCGGACGACCCGCGCCAGGTCATGGGCCTGACCTTCCCCAACCCGGTCGGCCTGGCCGCCGGCCTGGACAAGAACGGCGAATGCCTGGACGCCTGGGCCGCCATGGGTTTCGGCTTCATCGAGGTCGGCACGGTGACGCCGCGGCCGCAGCCCGGCAACCCGCAGCCGCGCATGTTCCGCCTGCCCGAGGCCCGGGGCATCATCAACCGCATGGGCTTCAACAACCAGGGGGTCGACAAGTTGCTCGCCAACGTCGCCGAATCCGACTTCAAGGGCGTGCTCGGCCTCAACATCGGCAAGAACGCCGATACCCCGATCGAGCAGGCCGCCGACGACTACCTGATCTGCCTGCGCAAGGTCTACCCGCGCGCCAGCTACGTCGCGGTCAACATCTCCTCGCCCAACACCAAGAACCTGCGTGCCCTGCAAGGCGGCAGCGAACTCGATGCCCTGCTCGGCGCGCTCAAGGCCGAGCAGGCCAAGCTGGCCGACCGGCACGGCAGGTATACGCCCTTCGCGGTCAAGATCGCCCCCGACCTGGATGCCGAGCAGATCGCCGAGATGGCCGACCTGTTCCGCCGCCACCGGGTCGACGCCGTGATCGCCACCAACACCACCCTCGGCCGGGCCGGCGTCGAGCACCTGAAGCACGGCGGCGAGACCGGCGGCCTCTCCGGCGCCCCGGTCAAGGCAGCCTCCGACCGCGTCCTCAAGGCCTTCGCCGGGGCCCTGGCGGGCGAGGTGCCGCTGATCGGGGCGGGCGGCATCCTCCAGGGCAGCGATGCCCGGGACAAGATCGCCGCCGGCGCCAGCCTGGTCCAGCTCTACAGTGGCCTGATCTATCGCGGCCCGGAACTGGTCGGCGAATGCGCCCGGAGCCTTCGAAACCAGCCTCGATAGATTCGCCACATGAAGAGAATCCACATCGTCGGAAGCGGGCCACGGACCGGCACCACGCTGCTTGCGGAGGCGATGGCCGCCTGCTTCCGGATCGACCATGCCTGCGAGCATGAGTCATCGATCGACACCAAGGAGCCCCGGCAGGGCAATTGCCTGCTGACCAAACAGCCCGGCGAGATCGCTGCCGTCCGCCTGCCGCTGCTGCTCAACAAGGATCTCTACGTGATCTGCGTCATCCGGGATCCGCGCGACACCATCGTCAGCTTTCACGGCACCAACAGGGAGACCTACTGGGTCGGGCTGCGCTACTGGAGACTGTTCACCGACGAGTACCGCAGGTTGGCCGGACACCGGCGCTTCATCGCCATCCGCTACGAAGATCTGGCCAGCCGCCCCGACGAGGTCCAGCAAGAACTCATGCGCAGGCTGCCGTTCCTGGAAAAGCAGCATGACTTCAGCGCCTTCCACCGGGTGGCCAGGCCGAGCACGAAGTCGCTCGAAGCCCTGCGGGAACTTCGCCCCATCCAGCCTTCCGGGGTCGGCAACTGGAAAAACCACCTGCCCAGGATCAAGCAGCAGATCGCCATCCACGGCCCGATCAGCGCCGGACTGATCGAGTTCGGCTATGAGCCCGACGCCTCCTGGGAGGCCTGCCTGACCGACGTGGCGGCGGAGCAGTTCGAATCGGTGTTGCCGGAACACTTCAGCGCCAAGAGCCTCCGCCGGCAACGGCACCACGTGCGCAAGGAAGTGGTGCGCATCCTGCTCCGCTATCTCGGCCTGCGCCGCCTGATCGCCGCGCCGCCGGACGCGCCGACCGGCAACCACCATCACGCAGACCGGGGTTGATCCCCGGCGTCGCCCCGCGGCCAAGCCCGGTTGCCGGGAAGTCAAGGAACCGCTGATATATTCGATTCCGTCGTTCCCGCGTAGGCGGGAACCCAGTTAAATCAAGGCACTGGATCCCCGCCTAGGCGGGGATGACGAATAAATCAGATGGTATGGACGCCACCCTCCCGATGCCAGGGCGCAGAGAGCCATCAAAGTGGAGACGGATCCTCGCTGCAACGGCATCGGAGTGCCAAAGTGGAAGTGTCGCAACTCACCACATGAGCAGGAGGATCCGAAATGAAATATAGCGTAATCGGCATGGATATCGCCAAACGGGTATTCCAATTGCACACCGTCCATCCCGAAACGGCGGAGGTTGAGCGCATCAAGCTGCAACGCGACGACGTGCTGCCCTATTTTGTCCGGCGGGCACCGAGCCTGGTCGCGATGGAGGCGTGTGGCAGCGCGCACTGGTGGGCGCGTAAGCTTGCCGCGCTGGGGCATGAGGTTCGCCTGCTTCACCCCAAGAGCGTGCGTCCCTTCGTGTTGCGCAACAAGACTGACGTTGCCGATGCGCGAGCCATCTGGACCGCCGCACAACAACCGGATGCCCGCTTTGTTGCCGTCAAGACCGAGGCCCAACAGGCGATCCTGGCCCTGCATCGATTGCGCGCCCAACTGCTGAAGTTTCGGATCATGCAGACCAATGCCCTGCGCGGCTTGCTGTACGAGTTCGGGGAAGTGCTGCCGGAAAGCCATGCGGCCCTGGCCAAGGCCTTGCCTACTGCCTTGGCCAGTCTGGACACGCATGTGCCCGCCATGTTGCTCGACAGCCTGCGCGAACAATGGAGCCGAGTGGTGAGTGTGGACAAGGAAATCGCCACGATTGAGCACCGTCTTGCCATCGTTCTGCGGGATTCGCCCCCCTGTCAGGCGGTCGCCGAAATACCGGGCGTGGGTTTACTGACCTCGACGGCCGCCGTAGCCAGTATCGGTGATGCCCATACCTTCAAGTCAGGCCGGGAGTTCGCTGCCTGGGTCGGACTCGTTCCCCGGCAACGCGGCACAGGCGGACGCGTTCGGCAACTGGGCATTTCCAAACGAGGGGATGTCTATTTGCGCACCCTGCTCATGCATGGCGCACGTGCCGTGATCTTGCGGTATCGACATGTCCCCTGGCTCGCGGCGCTGCTCCTGCGCCGGCCCTACAACGTGGTTGTGGCCGCCGTGGCAAACAAATTGGCGCGCACCCTCTGGGCCGTCCTCGCCAAAGGCAAACCGTATAACCCGGACGCGTTCAGCGCCGTGGCCTCAACATGAGGCCTCGCCAGCAAGCGCGGGTTTGAAACCGTTTCTCAAGGAGCGCAAGCGATTCATGCGTGATGGCAGACAGGTCGGACCGGGACGGAAACAGCCTGATAGGGAATGCGAACTCCGAGTTCGAAAATCAGATAAGGCCTCCGTCAGCGGATTCCATCAGGGCCAGCAGGCTTACTGCCTGCAACAACAGGCCGGATATAAGACTGCATCCTTACCTCAATGCCACCAGCTAAAAATCACTTGATCTCCGGGTGGCGTCCATATAAGCGTCCCCTTAAAGGGCGTATTTTTACTCATTTCCCCCATCGGCAGTCGGCACCATAATCGGCCGACAATCTAAGCCACAGGGAGCCGCCGTATGGATTTCAAGCATCTGGACATTCCGCCCGACCTGGCCGCGCGGATCGATCGGCAACCCTACCCGCGCGAGTCCAACCCGCTGGGAAAGATCCTCATCGGCGCCGTCACCATCGCCATCGGCGTCTATCTGGGCTTCCTGGCCTATACGAAATACATGGTCTACGAGGCCACCCAGGCCTTGCAGCAGTTCAACGCCCAGTTGCAGCAGCAGGCCGACCAGGCGCGCCAGCTGCAACTGGCCTTGGCACAGGAGCGCACCCGGCAGATGCAACTGGAAGTGGCCTTTCGTCAGCGCCAGATCGAGCGCCAGCTTGCCGAGCAGGAAGCGGCTCGCCGCAAGGAGGCGGCGTGGAACCAGTACTACAAACGGCCGGCGACGTGCACAAGCGAAAGCCAACAAGTGAATATGGTGGAGTGCGGCAACCACTACATCCAGGAGCGAAACAAGTTCGAGGCCTCATGGGCCAGGCGCCAGGGGATGGATTGATCGTTCCAGGCCCGTTCGCTTTGCGGATCGGCCGTATCCTCACCCGCGCAGGGCGCGCAATTCCTTGTTCATGAACCGCATGCGCATGGCCAGGACGCTGGCGATGCCCTCGAAGATATAGGCGGCGGCCTGGCTATGCTCGCCGGCCAATTCGTCGAAACGCTGGCGCGACAGCACGAAGCACTCCACCTCGGACAGGGCGATGGCCTCGGCGGAACGGCGCTCTTGGTCCAGGAAGCCCATCTCGCCAATGAAATCGCCGCGTCCGAAGGTGCCGATATGCCAGGCATCCTTCTTCTTGTGCAGCGGCAACACCACCCGCACCGTGCCACGCCGGATGAACAGGATTTCATCGCCCGGCGTGCCCAGCTTCAACACCTTCTTGCCGGACTTGTAGTGGCGGGTCTCGATGATGCCGGCGATCTCGGTCAGGGTGCCCGGTTTCCAGCCGAGCAGGTTTTCCAGGTCGGCCAATTCCAGGGGCGGATCGTTGTCGGCGACGATATAGGATTCGGCGTTCAGCAACTGGGCCTCGACCCATTCCAGGGCCTCGTCCAGCTGTTGGAAGGCCAGAGCCTTCTCGGTGTCGCGGATCAGGCCCACCTCGCGCAGGTAGCGCTTCATCTTCAGCCCGCTCGGCAGGCCGTGCGGGATCTCGGTGAAGATCAGGTAGGCGCCGACCGCCTGCAGGCGGTCCTTGATCTGTTCCAGGACATGGGTGGCGGTCAGGTCCATGGACTGGACCCGGCGCATGTTCAGGATCACGAAGGTACGTGGGCCGATCTCCGGCTCCAGGGCCAGGTAGAGCTGGTTGGCGGTGCCGAAGAACAGGCTGCCCTGCAATTCCACGATGACGGTCTTGTTGCCGTTGCGCATCAGGATTTCCAGCTCGAGCTCGTGGCGGACGACCCGGGAGAATATCTCGCCGCCCTCGACCTTGCGGCGCAGTACCGTGCTGCGGGCCTGCTCGCGCAGGTAGAGCACGACGGCCAGGACGATGCCGGCCCCGGATGCGGCGATCAGGTTCACGGTCAGGGCGACGCCGATCACGGTGACGATGACCAGGAAGTCGAAACGGGTCGAGGCGGTGCGGTAGAACTCCAGGCTGTGCAGGTCGATCATGCGCCAGCCGACCACCAGCAGGATCGCGCCCAGGGCCGCGACCGGCACCCAGGCGACGAGCGAGGCCAGCATCAGGAAGGCGATCAGGGCAAAGGCGCCTTCCAGGATGCCGGAGCGGCGGGTCTGCGCCC
>JAAXVP010000324.1 GCA_013335435.1 Thiobacillus sp.
CGGATGGGATAGGGAAAATGCAAACACGTGCAGCGATGCTATGGGCCGCCGCCCTGCTGAGGATTACGGTCCAGGTCGGATGGGGCATTGACGCGGCGGCTGCCGATGCGACGGCGGAACAGGCGTCCGTCGAAGGGGGCGGAGTGGCAATTGGGCGTGGGCATGGGATCTCCGGAGTGTTTGCGCCTGCGAGGAGGCCGTGACGCGCGTCGGACCGGGGTCGCGACGCGCGGCAGGCCTGATCGCAAGCGGGTCCTTAGGCTTGGGCTTCGGCGAGGAGCTTGGTGGCGAAGGCGGCCTTCTCGTCCTTGCTCATCTTCTTCAGCTCATTCGACAGCACGCGCTGGTTGACCGACTGGTTCCAGTAGTCGAGCACTTCAAAGCCGAGCAGCGCGGCCTTGCCGACGAACTGGCGCAGCACTTCGTTGGTGGGGCCCATCACCCAGCCGGCCTTGCCGTCACGCAGCAGGCGTTCGATGCCGAGGGCCGGCTTGTAGCCGGTGCCGCCGCAGGCGTGGAGCATCTTGTCGACGACGTAGGTGACGTTCTTGGAGGAGAAGAACTTGACCTGCCACAGCCAGTTGAGCAGCGCGGTGCGCGGCAGGTGGCCAACTTCGGCGTGGGCCGACCAGTCGCAGTTGTTGGTTTGGTCATCGAGCGCCTTGGCGGCCAGGTACACGTAGCTGCGGCTGGCGTTGGTGTCGATCAGGCATTCGCCGACGTAGTCCTGGATGGTCGGGTAGTCGGCCACGCGCATGCCCACGTCGTTGTGCACCTTGCGGGTGGTGTGGTTCTTGGTGATGTCCATGGCGGCCAGGCTGATGCCGTTCCAGCACGCCGACGAGCACACCAGGAAGAAGGGATCGACCACTTCGTCGTTCGACTTGGCGCCGTCGCCCACCGGGCCGACCAGCGCGTCGGGGGCAATCTCTACGCCATCCACCGAGATCGGGCCGGACTGGTTGCCGCGCATGCCGAGGCCGTCCCAGTTGGCGGGGTCGGCCTTGATCTGGTCCTTGGTGACGAGGAAGCACGACAGGTTGGAGTAGTCACCGCCAAAATCGGGCGAGGTGGTCTGGATGATGTACCAGTCGGCAAAGCCGCCGGAGGTGGTCCACGAGGCTTTCTTGAAGACCTTCCAGCCCGTGTCGGTGCGTTCGGCGCGGGACGACATGGGGTACCAGAAGTGGGAGCCGGTTTCCGGGTCGGAGTAGGACAGGGTGCCGATCAGCACGTCCTTGTCGACGCGGCGCAGGATGTCCTTGAGGCGTTCGTTGTCGTGGTGGCGCAGCAGCGCGGCGGCACACGCGCCGAGGTGCATGGTGTAACACATGGCGGTGGAGGGGCAGCCGTAGCGGGCGATGGTCTCGACGACCATGGCGGCGCACAGGTGGCTTTCACCGCGGCCACCGAGTTCCTTCGGAATGGTCAGGCTCATCAGGCCCATGGCGGCCAGGGCTTCGAAGTTCTTGCGCGGATACACGTAACCCTTGTCGCTCTCGATGGCGTTGGGGCGCAGGGTGGTGTCGCACAGGGCAATCAGCTCGGTCTGCAGGGCCTTTTGCTCGGGGGACAACAGCCAGTGCGGGCTCCATTCGGCGCCGATGCCTGCGGGGGGGAGGTGGGTGAGTGCGTTCATGGCAGATTTCCTTTGTGGGTTTGAGTGTTGGGGTGTGTTCTTGTGGGTCGGACTTCAGTCCGACACCCGTGGCGTCAGCGTGGTTACACCTGCTTCGGTGCCCACCGGCAATTCGGCGCCGTCGTCATGTTTGGCCAGCCATTCGAGGGCGGCCGGCAGGTAGCGGGTCAGGCCCTTGTATTCGACGAGTTGCGGCGGCAGGGTGGACAACACCCGGTTGAGGCGCTTGCCCCACTTGGGCACGCGGGCCAGGTCGTCGAGGGAGGCGAGGTAGCAGCGGATCGGGAAGAGGATTGCGTTGCTGCGCGGCAGGCGCCACAGGGTTTGCAGCTCGACGCGCAGGTGCACCTTGTCGCCGGCGTTGTCGGGGGTCACGCTGGCGCGGTCGGGGCCCCACTCGGGGTAGGTTTCGGGCGAGGTGTCGAGGCGCGGGTTGATGCTCATGGTCCAGTTGAGGCGGCGCACCGGTTGGCCAAGGCGCAGCATCAGCAGGTACTTGAGGGCGCGCTCGAAGACGCCGGCCTGATGCGCCAGCGGCACCGGGCCGTGCCATTCCATGAAGCTCATGCCGACGTCGAACTCCAGCGACCAGTCGGCCTGGGCGGTGACCATGCCGGCGTCCATGTAGAGGTTGTCGTCGCGCTGATCGCAAATCGCGAAGTCGCCCTGGGCCTGACGGGTGATGTATTCAAAGGGCTCGCAGGGCAGGGTGTCGGCGTCGCCGAAGATGAAGCTCTGCTCGATGCCCAGCGGGCGGTTGGTCCAGGTCCAGCGGCTGCCGAAGTCGTCGCCTTCCTTGGTGAGGGAGAACAGTGCCGGGTAGTCGGCCGACAGGTTCTCCATCAGCAGTTCGAGGGTGTCCCACTGGGCCAGCATCATGTGCGGCAGGGCCTGATAGCGGCCGGGGTCGCGCTCGAGGGTGATGGCCCGGTCGCGGCATTCGGCGATGTAATGCTCATCGACGTCGAAGGGGCGCAGGAAGATGTCACTCGGGCCGCTGCGGGTGTGCGGCTCGATGTTGACGCTGTACATGTACTTGTCTTCCGGGAAGGGGAAGGGGAAGCGCAGGATGGCGGCGTCGCTGTTGCGGTAGCTGTAGTCGCCGCGGAAGGTTTCTTCGGGTTTGAAGGCGATGGTCATGACGCGCTCCTTGATGTGGGTTTCACAGATCGAGTACGAGCAGGCCGCTCTTGGCCCGCGATACGCAGGGCATGATCAGGCGGCCGGATTCGCGCTCGGCGGGGGACAGGACGTGGTCGCGGTGTTCGGCCTCGCCTTCGAGCAGCGGGGTCATGCAGACGCCGCAGGCGCCGCCCCGGCACAGGCAGGGCGCCTTGACGCCAGCGCGCTCGATGGCCTCGAGCAGGCTTTCGTCCTCGCCCACTTCCACCTCGATGCCGGACTGGGCCAGGAAGGCGCGGAAGGCTGCGCCGCCGGACAGGGCCGAGCCGAAGTGCTCGCAATGCACGTGGTTGGCGGGCCAGCCGGCGGCTGCGGCAGCGGCGATCACCTCGTCGTTCATGGCGGCCGGGCCGCATACGTAGAGGTGGGTGCCGACGGGCTGGGTGGCCAGCAGGGCCGGGATGTCGAGGCGCTGGCCATCGGCGTCCCAGTGAAAGGCCACGCCCGTTTGTCCGGCGATCCACGGGGCGAAGACGTTCTGCTCTTCTTCGCGGCAGCACACGTGGAGGGCGTAGTTCGCGCCGCTGAAGGCGAATTCGGCCAGGTAGGACAGGAAGGGCGTGATGCCGATGCCGCCGGCAATCATCAGGTGACGCCGGGCGGTGCGTACCGGCGGAAACAGGTTGCCCGGCCAGCCGGCCTCGACGGTGTCGCCCACTTGCAGTTCTTCATGGATGAAGGCCGAGCCGCCGCGCGAGGTGGGCACCCGGCGCACGATGATTTCCCAGGCGTCGCGGGTTCCCGGCCGGCTGACCAGGGAGTAGGCGTTGCGGAAGGTCCGCGTTTCGCCGGCCAGGGTCAGCTGGATGTGGGCGCCGGCCGCCGCCGGGGGCAGCTTGCTTCCGGTGGCCGCCACCAGACGCACATGGCGCAGGCTGGGTGCGATGTCGGTGACGGTGCTCACCTTGAGCAGGAGGGTTTCGCCGATCATGCGAAGGCCTCCTCGATGGCCGGGATGGCGCCCGGTGCTTCGGCGTCGATCATGAC
>JAAXVP010000325.1 GCA_013335435.1 Thiobacillus sp.
CGGGAATCTGCGCAAACGCCTCGGCCCGGCCGCTACCGCGCAGGCTGAGCACCTTGAGGGCCGGCGCAAAGCGTTCGGCCTCGCGCTGCCAGTTGAAGACCAGCGAAGTCGGCAGCACGATCAGGGCCGGCTTGCCGAGACGGCGGGCACGCTTTTCGACGAGCAGGTGGGCGAGGGTCTGGGCGGTTTTGCCGAGGCCCATGTCGTCGGCGAGGATGCCGCCCAGGCCGTGCCGGCGCAGGTGTTGCAGCCAGGCCAGGCCTTCGAGCTGGTAGGGACGCAATTCGAGCGCGAAACCCTTTGGAACGGCCACCTTCTTGATGCTGGCGGCGTCGCGGATGCGAGCGATCCATTCCTCGACACTGGCCATGCCGCGCGCCTGCCAGCCCTCGCCAAGGGCTTCGGCCAGACGCGGCGCGTCCAGGCGCGACACCTTGAGGCTGGCCGACGGCGTATCGAAAAGATCCACCAGCGTGCGCGCGATGGGCTTGATGCGCTCGGCCGGCAGGGCCATCCGCTCGCCATCGTCGAGCTCGACCATCACCCGCGCGTCGTCGCGGATGGCATCGATCTTCTTGCGGTCGAGCCAGCGCGGATCCTGGCGGAAAACAGCGTGGAGCATCGGCGCCAGATCGAGCCGGCGGCCTTCCACCTCGACGCCGAGGGACACCTGGAACCAGCCACCCTCGCCTTCCTCGATGTCCACGTGCCATTCGGTCGGCACCAGCACCCGGTGACGAAAATCCTTCGGGCAGTCGATGCGCCAGCCGGCCTCGCGCAGGGCCGGGGCGGTAAGTGAGAAGAAATGCGCCCAGTGGGCCTCGCTTTCGAGGCCGAAAATACTTTCCGGCCGCGCACCGGAAACCATCAGCCAGGTCGGTTTGACGGGCTGGAAGCCGGCGGCCAGAAAAGCCCGCCAGGCGGCCGTTTCCTGCTGTAGATCACGTTTGACGCGCACCGCCCGGCCGTCGTCGAGGGTGGCCACATCATGGGTGGAGCCCGCCTCGAAGCGCACTTCGCCGTAGGCAAAGAGCGGCAGGGCCACGTCGTACTCCTGCCCGTTGTAGTCCACCGGGTAACCCCGGTGCTTGCGCCAGCTCCAGCAATGCAGGGTTTGCAGGCTGAGTACCGGCTGGCAAGGCAGTTCGAGACGCGGCAGTTCCGCCGCACTGGCGCCACGGGGGGAAGGCAGCGTCGGCGCCACCTGGGCCAGGGCGCTGGCCACCACCGGCAGTTCGAGCGGTGACAGGGGTGGCAGGGCGAGCACTTCGGCCAGCACGGCACCGCCTTCCATCTGCACCCGGCCAGCCTCGCCGCGGCTGGCATCGAAATAGGCCAGCGGCTCGGTGCAGATCACCAGCGGGGCCGTGGGCACGACACGGACCCGCGCCTTGACCCCCTCTTCGCCCGGCATCCATTCAAGCTGACCGGGGCGCGGTGCACCGGCGGCCAGCGGCGTAATGCGCCCGCTGTCGTCCAGTTCGAGGTAAGTCCGCCCGGTGGCGAGAGCGGCTTCCAGCAAGGCCAGTCCCTCTGCCCCGCGCAACTCGGGGCGTCCGTACGAGCCGCTGCGCCGACTCGCCTCGCGCAGCAGGCGGAAGACCTGCAGGTCTTCCTCGCGCACGAAGGACGGTGGCTTGAGCAGGGCCTGCTCGTAATTGCTCCAGACGCTGGCGCTCGCCATCGGTTCACCTTCAGGCCCGACACGGCTCTTGATGAGGCTGAATTCCACCCCGTCACCCAGCATCCAGACGCTGCAGATGTAGAAGATGCCCTCCTTCGCCGGAGCCGGCTTGCGCGCCTTGTCGGCCTTGGCGACACGCTCCTGCAGGGTCCTGGCCCACGCCAGGATCTCGGCACGCGGCTTGTCTACCAGAGCCCCGGGGCGACGGGCGGCCAGAATCAGGGCCGCCGCGTGCTTGCAGCGGTTGCCCACCGGGCAGGTGCAGCGGGTGCTGAGTTCGATGGAGCTCTCGCCAAAGTACTCGCGCCGTTCGATTCTCACACTGACCCGATAAGGCACCGCCTCACTACCCTGCACTTGAGCCTGCAACTGGTGACCGGCAGCCTCGATATGACGTACCCGTCCTACATAAGCGCGGGCACGGCTCAGGGAGTTGGCAGAAAACAGTTCGGAGAGAAGGGTGTCGTCGAGGTGGGCGAGAAGGCGAGCGAGTTCCATGCCGACGAGATTGGGCGGGCGAAAGTCAGGATTTTAGGGCTTAAGGAGCCCGAGCGATACCTAAGCGCAGGCATCGCGACCGCTATCGAGGGAATAACCGGCCGCATCGAGCATGGCCGGCAAGGCTTCGGCGGCACGCAGGCGCAGGCGGATGGCAACCCGTTCACTGAGCGGCGAGTGACCAGGGTTGATCTCGATGGTCGGAATCCCGTTCTCCACCGCCCACAACACCGGGCCGGCGATATACGGGAAGGCGCTGCCGGTGCCAACGGAAAGTATCAGGTCTGGCCCGGCGGCAAGCACACGCTCAAAGCGATGCAGCGCCTGATCGGGCAGACTCTCGCCAAAAAGCACCACATCCGGACGCAGGATGCCGCCGCAGTGGGGGCATTCGGGAGGAATCGACAGGCCGGCATAGTTATCCACATGACGGGAGCGCCCGCAGTCCACGCAACGCAGGCGGCGCAGGGTGCCGTGCATTTCAATCACATTGCGGGAACCGGCAGCCAGATGAAAACCGTCTACATTCTGGGTCAGCACCGTGACGCCGCCATGCAGTGCTTCCAGCCGGGCAATTGCATAATGGCCGGCATTGGGGCGGGCGCCGCGGCAGGCCGACTCGATCTGCGCCAGATAGTGCCAGGTGATGTCGGGCCGCTGTTCGAACATTTCCCCCGACAGGGCCTGCTCGATGGGCAGTCCGATGTCGGTGTGGGCATCTTCGTAGAGGCCGCCGACGCCCCGGTAGGTGGGCAGCCCGGAGTCGGCCGAGAGCCCGGCACCGGTGATGAACAGGATGCGCCGTGCGGTCGAAAGCAGGCGACCCGCGGCGGCAATCCCGGTGGCGTGTTCGGTTAAGGTGTTGTTTGACATGCTGGATCCCAGGCGGGAGAAAACGGGGAAAATCACGCGAGGCGTAGCGCCATCCAGACAGACTATCCGCCTAATGAGAGGCGCTGCGAAGGGTTTAATTCTGACCGACTCGTCGGTCGGAGGCCATACAGAAAAAGCGAAGAAAACCATGTGTCAGCTGTTAGGAATGAATTGCAATACACCGACGGACATCTGTTTCTCGTTCGCCGGCTTCCAGGCCCGCGGCGGGCTCACCGACGTCCACGGTGATGGTTGGGGCATCGCCTTCTTCGAGGGCCGCGGCGTGCGCGTATTCCTCGACCCGAAGGCCAGCAGCGCCTCGCCGGTGGCCGAACTGGTGCGCCAGTACCCGATCCACTCGCTCAACGTCATCGCCCACATCCGCAAAGCCACCCAAGGCGTCATCACACTGGAAAATACCCACCCTTTCCAGCGGGAGTTGTGGGGGCGCTACTGGGTGTTCGCCCACAACGGCAATCTCAAGGGCTTCATGCCCGAGCTGCCTGGTCACTTCCAGCCCGTCGGCCAGACAGATTCCGAACGAGCCTTCTGCTACCTGATGGAATCCCTGCGCCACCGTTTTCCCGACGGCGAACCTTCCCGCGACACCCTGTTCGCGGAGATCCGGAAGATCGCCACCGAGATCGGCAGTCACGGGGAATTCAACTTCCTGCTCTCCAACGGGACCTGCCTGTTCGCCCATTGCGCTTCGCGGCTCACTTACATCGTGCGCCA
>JAAXVP010000047.1 GCA_013335435.1 Thiobacillus sp.
GTGACCTCGGTGGCCAGGGCGGGGCTCTTGCACAGGTTCAGGAAGCTGCCGGCGCGGGCGCGGGTGGCGCAGTATTCCGGCAGGTAGCGGCCGGCCTGGCGCATCAGCCACATGGGCGTGTAGTCGGTCGGCTGGCGCATCAGGGCGCGCAGGAAGGTATCGTTTTTCAGGCTTGTCATGGTCTCGTCCATCCTAAGATGGCCGCCATTCTATCAGGCCGGGCCGTCGGCTCGCGGCGGCATGATCCAGCCCTGGTGGTGGAAGAACATGTACAGGCCCAGGTTGAGGGCGATCAGCAGCAGCACCGCCAGCCAGGCGATCGTGGCATCGTGGATGAAGCGCGGCGCGATCAGGCGGGTCAGGCGCCAGACCGGCCGGGTCACGGCGTCGAAGAAGCGCCAGACCACGTTGTCGCGATAGCCGGCGCCGGCCAGCAGGGCGAGCAGGCCCTTGCCGATGAAGGTGTAGATGAGCAGGCGCAGGATCAGCTGGATGACCTGGAATACCGCGTAGGGATCCATCAGACACGCAACGAGGGGTAACGGACGCTCTCGACCAGGTTCTGGGTCTCCCGGTCCGGTTCCGGGGTGAGCAGGCTGACCAGCCAGATGGTGGCGAAGCCGGCCGGGATACCGAAGATGCCGGCCGAGACGTCGGTGATGCCGAACCACATGGTCATGCCGAAATATTTCACGCCGATCAGGTAGAACAGGGTGAGGCCCAGGCCGACCAGCATGCCGGCGATGGCGCCCTCCTTGGTGGCGCGCTGCCAGAAGATGCCCAGGACCAGGGCCGGGAAGAAACAGGCGGCGGCGATCGAGAAGGCCCAGGCGACCATGGACAGGATGGTATCGGGCTTGAGCGAGGCGACATAGGCGGCGATCAGGGCGACCAGCAGGAGCAATCCCTTGGACACCGCCAGCCGGCGCGTGGTCGAGGCCTGGCGGTCGATCATCTGGTAGTAGACGTCGTGCGACAGCGCGTTGGCGATGGTGAGCAGGAGACCGTCGGCAGTCGACAGGGCGGCCGCCAGGCCGCCGGCGGCGACCAGGCCGGCGACCACGTAGGGCAGGCCGGCGATCTCGGGCGTAGCCAGGACGATGACGTCCGGGTTCAGGGTCAGTTCGGCCAACTGCAGGATGCCGTCGTGGTTGATGTCCTCGACCATGACCAGGCCCAGCTTGGCCCAGGAGGCCACCCAGCCGGGCAGTTCGACGATGCTGGTGCCGACCAGGTTGGTATAAACCTCGTACTTGGCGAACACGGCGTAGGCCGGCGCGGTGAAATAGAGCAGGAAGATGAAGAACAGCGACCAGAACACCGATTCGCGCGCCTCGCGCACCGAGGGCGTGGTGTAGAAGCGGATCAGGACGTGCGGCAGCGAGGCGGTGCCGACCATCAGGCAGAAGGTCAGGGCGATGAAGTTGAGGCGGGCGGTGTCGCGCTCGGCCTCGGTGTCGCCGGGAAACGGCTCGGCGTGATGATTGATCGGACGCGCCTTGGCTTCGGCCACCTCGCGGTCGCGTTTGAGCTGGGCGATCGCCTCTTCCGGGCCGTGCTCGGCCTCCAGGGCCTGGATTTCCAGGCTGATCCGGTCGGCCCGGGCCTGGTAGGCCTGGCGCGCGGTGACCTGGGCCGGGTCGGCCATGATCGCCTCCTCGCGTTCGGTCACCTTCTCCAGGACGGCACCGTAGACCAGCTGCGGTACCGGCACGCTGGTGACCTGGTAGGACATGTACACCACCGGGATCAGGTAGGCGATGATCAGGATGATGTACTGCGCCACCTGGGTCCAGGTCACCGCCCGCATGCCACCCAGGAAGGAGCAGACCAGCAGGCCGGCCAGGCCGACGAAGACGCCGACCTCGAAGGTGATGCCGAGGAAGCGGCTGGTGATGATGCCGACGCCGTAGATCTGCGCGGTGACATAGGTGAACGAGGCCAGGATGGTGCCGACCACGGCGATGGTGCGGGCCAGGTTGCCACCATAACGGGCGCCCATGAAGTCGGGGATGGTGTACTGACCGAACTTGCGCAGGTAGGGGGCCAGGAGCAGGGCGACCAGGACGTAGCCGCCGGTCCAGCCCATGACGAAGGCGAGGCCGTCGTAGCCCTTGGCATACAGGGTGCCGGCCATGCCGATGAAGGAGGCGGCGCTCATCCAGTCGGCGCCGGTGGCCATGCCGTTGAAGACGGCCGGCACCCGGCGCCCGGCGACGTAGTACTCGGACACGTCGGCGGTCCGGCTCATGATGCCGATGCCGGCATACAGGCCGACCGTGGCGGCCATGAAGGTCCAGCCGATCCACTGGTCCGGCATGCCCATGTATTCGGCCACCGCCAGGGCCAGGACGAACATCACGAAGCCGCCGGTGTAGAAGCTGTAGTACTTCTTGAGCCGGAAGGCGAAGGCGCGCGGCATCAGCGATTGTCCTCGGCGACGCCGTATTCCTCGTCCAGCTCGTTCATGCGCCGGGCATAGTGGCGGATCAGCATGACGTAGACGATCAGGGCGCCCTGGGCGCCGACCCAGAACGGCAGCGGGAAGCCGAGGAAGATGATGCCGGCGAGGTCGCGCGCGAACCAGACGACCAGGAAGGTGACGGCGAACCAGATCGCGAGCAGGCTGCCGGTCAGCCTGAGGTTGCGCCGCCAGTATTCGCGATGTCTGTCCGTCAACTGCATGCCCGTCTCTCCTTCGTCCGCGTGAGTATAAGCCGGGCCGGGTTAATCTCGGCGCCCGATTCGACAAAGGCGCTAAGGCATGGAAATCCGGTTCGTCCGGCAGGCCAGGCTGATATACCTGGGACTCTTCCCGATGGCCGGCGGCATGTTCTGCCGGGCGCGGCGGTTCTGCTCTCGATCGGCGTCGCCGTGCTGCTCGTCGCCCCGCCTTTCACGGTTTGGATCGGCGGCGCCGGCCTGGTCCTGTGGAGCCACTACTTCTTGCTCAAGGCGATCGACAACAGGGCGAAAAAATTTCGCAACCTTAAGTGGCCGATAAGTCTCGGTGTGGAAAATGGCACCGTCGCCTGAAGTAATGAATGGCGTACTTACCTGACCACCAAAGGAGATAGACATGAACCGTACCCTGATTGCCCTGCTGACCGCCGCTTCCTTCCTGACCATCGGTGCCGCCCAGGCCGCCGACAAGGCCCCCGCCAAGGCCGACGAGAAGAAGCCCGCCGCCGCCGCTGAAGCCGCTGCTCCTGCCGCCGCCGCCGAGAAGCCGAAGGCCAAGGCCCACAAGAAGCACGTTGCCAAGAAGGTCGAAGACAAGGGCGCCACCCCGGCTACCCCCGCCACCCCGGCTGCCCCCGCCAAGTAATTAGCGCTTGCTCGCTTCCGAGAGAGCGGGGCTTTGCCCCGCTTTTTTTACGTGCGGCTCAAGCGCAATATGCTGCCTGTGCCACACGCACTTTGATCTCTTGCCACCATGAAACTGCTCCTAGCTGAAGACGACCCCATGATCGGCGCCAGTGTCGAACGCGGACTGCACCTGGCCAATTTCGCGGTGGACTGGGTACGCGACGGCAAATCCGCCGAGCTGGCCCTGAAGACGACCAGTTACGCCCTGCTCCTGCTCGACCTGGGCCTGCCCAGACAGGACGGCCTGACCCTGCTCAAGCGCCTGCGCGATGAAGACAACAGCATACCGGTACTCATCGTCACCGCCCGCGACGCCGTATCCGACCGCGTCGCCGGCCTCAACCTGGGGGCCGACGATTACCTGGTGAAACCGTTCGATCTCAACGAATTGATCGCCCGGGTCTACGCCCTGATCCGCCGACATGCCGGTCGCGCCCGGCGCGAAATGCGCCTGGGTGGCCTGCTGCTCGACCCGTTGACCCGTGAAGTCACCCTTTCCGGGCAGTCGATCGCCCTGTCGCAACGGGAATTCGCCTTGCTCGAATGCCTGATGGAGAGCCCCGGCGCCGTCCTGTCCAAGGAGGAACTGGAGGAACGCATCTACGGCTGGGAAGAGGAAGTGAGCAGCAATGCCGTGGAAGTCCACCTGCACAAGCTGCGCCGCAAGCTCGGCGCGGAATGGATCCGCAACGTCCGCGGCGTCGGCTACAAGATGGCCGAACCACGTTGAACTCGATCCGGCGCCAGCTTCTGATCTGGCAGATCAGCGCCCTGGTCGTGACCGGCCTGCTGGTCAGCCTGATCACCTACGCCCTGGCCTGGAACGCCTTCAACCGGCTGCGCGACGACAACCTGGAGCAGATCGCCTATTCCATCCAGCGCCACGGCACCGAGCCCGATCCCGGCACCGACCCCGGCGAGGAAGACGACAAGGGCCAGTTTTCCAGCCAGATCTGGGACGACAATAACGTCCTGGTCTTCACCTCCCTGGAAAGCGGCGGCCCGCCGGCGCAGCCGAACGGCAGCCATGTCGTCGAATGGAACGGCGGGGAGTGGCACGTATTCACCCTGCGCAGCGGCGGCCTGACCATCCAGGTCGGCAACCCGTCCGAACACCGCAACACCCTGTTCGCCCGCATCGCCACCTGGCTGCTGCTGCCGCTCACCGTCCTGGTGGCCTTGCTCGGCGCCCTGATCTGGACGGCCGTCGGCCGCGCCCTGATGCCACTTAACAAGGTGCGAGAAGAGATCGGCCAGCGTGACGTCGCCAGCCTGCACGCCCTCGATACCCGACGCCTGCCGGAAGAGGTCGTGCCCCTGGTGGAAGCGCTCAACGCCCTGCTCACCCGTCTCGACGGCGCCATCTCGACGCAACACCGCTTCGTCGCCGACGCGGCACACGAGTTGCGCACCCCGCTCACCGCCATCCGCCTGCAGGCCCAGTTGGCCAGTCAGGACGCTCAGGCCGGCCCGGGCCGGGAGGCGCTCTTTGAATTGCAGCAGGGCGTCGATCGTGCCGCCCGCCTGGTCGACCAGTTGCTCAGCATGGCCCGCCTGGAGGCGCTCCTCCAAAAACCCCGCAGCGCACCGGTGCGTTTGGACGAACTGGCCAAGGGCCTGGTCGTCGAGTTTTCTTCCCTGGCCGACGCCAAGGACATCGACCTCGGCGTCACCGACTGCATCCCGGTCCAGATCGATGGCCATGCCGACAGCCTGCGCATCATGCTCGGCAACCTGATCGACAATGCCCTCCGCTACACCCCGACCGGCGGCCGTGTCGACGTCGCCCTGACCGAGGCGGACGGCACCGCCGTACTGACCGTGACCGACACCGGGCCCGGCATCCCGAAAGACGCGCGCGAGCAGGTGTTCGACCGTTTCCACCGCCTGGCCGGCGCGGACATTCCAGGCAGCGGCCTCGGTCTGGCCATCGTGCGCCAGGCCGTCGAACTGCATCGCGGCCAAGTCTCCCTGGCCGACACCGAGGGCGGCGGCCTGACGGTCCGAGTGACGCTGCCGCTCGCCTAGGGAGACGCTTATTCGTCATCCCCGCGTCGGCGGGGATCCAGTGCCTTGATTTAACTGGGTTCCCGCCTACGCGGGAACGACGGAATCGAATAAATCGGCGGTTCCCTAGCCGGCACGCCCCAAAGCCCCCAAGCGAGTTGCGGGCATAGCCAGGGCTGTAGGGAGAAAGTCGGTCTCCGTCCCTATTCTTAACGGATTCTCAAGTCGAATTAAGACTTGAGAATCCTGGAAACCGCAGTTGGACGCGCCTGAGTGTGCGTTTGGCGCGTTGGCAGGCAAGGCGCGAAAACGGAGCATAGCGGAGTCTCGGCGCAGACTCCTGTCGCACCGCGACGCGAAGGCCGCAGGCCGACCGAAGCCACCACGCGGCATGGCCATTTCCAGCAAGGAGGGCGCCGGACGTGCAATCGGGCGCGTAGTGGGCTCACCCACCCGGCGAGTTCCCCCGAAGGCACCCAACCCTGCCAGCATGCAACTTTCCGACGGCGGCTCTTGCGCGACAAACCCGATAACGCCGAAACCTGGCCTCGTTAAGTAAATCTTAAGTATCGGTCAGGGCCCTGTAAGTCGCCCGGAATAGGATGCGCTACTCTCCGCCATTGGGGATGGGGATGTTGCCTTTATTGGAGCCAAGCAAATGTCCAAACATGAAATGAATTGGGCGGCGATCGACGCGGACCCGCGTTTTCAGGCCCTGCACAAGAAGAAGACCACCTTCCTGTGGAGTCTGATGATCATCTCGGTGGTCTATTACTTCCTGCTGCCGATCGGTGCCGCCTATTTCCAGGACCTGTTCAAGATCAAGGTCTGGGGCCCGGTCAACGTCGGCATCCTGTTCGCCCTGTCCGAATTCGTGGTCGCCTGGACCATCGCCGCGGTGTACGCCAAGCGTGCCAACGCCGAGTTCGACTCGATGGCCGCCGAAATCATCAACGACGCCCACAACATCAAATAAGGACAACGCCATGAACCTGAAATTGGTTGGCGGCACTGCCGCCGCTGCGATTCTGGCCGCTGTCAGCACCCTGGCCTTCGCCGGTGCCGGCGCCGTGGCCGACGAGTACAAGTGGATGACCTTCGCCGTGTTCGGCGCCATCATCGCCTTGACCATGTACATCACGTACTGGGCCGCGCGTCAGACCCACTCCACCTCCGAGTTCTACGCCGCCGGCCGTTCCGTGACCGGCGTCCAGAACGGCTGGGCCATCGCGGGCGACTACCTGTCCGCCGCCTCCTTCCTCGGTATCGCCGGCCTGATCTCCCTGTACGGCTACGACGGCTTCATGTACTCGGTGGGTTGGCTGGTCGCCTACATCACCGTGTTGCTGGTGATCGCCGAGCCCTGCCGGAACATCGGCAAGTACACCCTGGGTGACGTGCTGGCCTTCCGCAACCAGCCCAAGGCCTCGAAGACCGTGGCCGCCCTGTCCACCATCACCGTGTCGACCTTCTACCTGACCGCGCAGATGGTCGGGGGCGGCGTGCTGATCAAGACCCTGATCGGCATCGAGTACCATGTCTCGATCATCGGCGTCGGCGTCCTCATGCTGGCCTACGTGGTGTTCGGCGGCATGAAGGCCACCACCTGGGTGCAGATCGTCAAGGCCGTCCTGCTGGTCACCGCCTCCATCCTGCTGGTGCTGATCACCTGGGGCCAGTACGGCTTCAGCCTGCCCGGCTTCCTGCAAGGCGTGGTGGACAACCCCGGCGTGCAGAAGCAGGTCGCCAAGCTGATCGGCGATGCCGCCACCAACATGACGCCGGAGGAACTCGGCCAGCGCTTCCTGGAGCCGGGCCTGTTCCTGAAGAACCCGATCGACCAGATCTCCCTGGGCATGGCCCTGGTGCTGGGTACCGCCGGCATGCCGCACATCCTGATGCGCTTCTTCACCGTGCCGACGGCTCAGGACGCTCGTACGTCCGTGATCTGGGCCATGGGCATCATCGGCGGTTTCTACGTCCTGACCCTGTTCCTGGGCATGGGTGCGGCCATGAACCTCGGCCCCGCCAACATCGCGGCGCTCGACAAGGGCGGCAACATGGCGGCCCCGCTGCTGGCCCAGTTCGCCGGTGGCGGTGCCAACTCCGTGCTCGGCAACCTGTTCCTGGCCTTCGTCGCCGCCGTGGCCTTCGCCACCATCGTTGCCGTGGTGGCCGGCCTGGTGCTGGCGGCTGCTTCCGCGATGGCGCACGACATCTACGTCGGAGTCATCAAGGGCGACCGTGCCTCGCCGCAGGAGCAGGTGGTCGCGGCCCGGGTGTCCTCCGTCATCGTCGGCCTCCTGGCCATCTATGTCGGTATCGCCGCCGAGGGCCAGAACGTCGCCCACCTGGTGGCCCTGGCCTTCGCGGTGGCGGCATCCTCCAACCTGCCGGCCGTGTTCCTGACCCTGTACTGGAAGAAGTGCAACACCTACGGCATCGTCGCCGGCATGCTGGTCGGCTCGATCGTCGCCATCGGCCTGGTGATGCTCTCCCCGAACATGACCTACCCGCAGGCCGTGCTCAAGGACGCCAAGAAGGTGCTCGAAGGCGAACCCGCCCAGCCCGCCAAGGAGGCCGTCCCGGCCAAGCCGGCGTCCAGCTTCATGTGCGAACTGTTCGCCCTGGAAGGCTGCGTCAAGTCCGAACCGGCCAAGGCCGCTTCCCTGGAGAAACCGGCCAAGCCGGGCGCGGCCGAGAAGCTGGTCAAGCTGGGCGAGAAGGTGACCGGCCTGGAGGCCGCCAAGGCCGGCCTGACCGATCCGGAAGCCCTGAAGAAGGCCGACGAGGACATCGCTGCCGTCAAGAAGGACATCGCCGCGACCGAGAAGGCCAAGGCCAAGGCCGAGGCTGACCTGAAGAAGTTCGAAGGCCAGACCACCAGCATGATGGGTCTGGAGAAGCCCTGGTTCCTGCTCAAGAACCCCGGCCTGATCTCCATCCCGCTCGGCTTCCTGATGGTGATCCTGGGCTCCCTGATCTTCCGCGACAAGCGTGCGGAAGAGATGTGGGACGAACTCTACGTGCGCCAGAACACCGGCATCCACGCCGAAGGCGCGACCGCGCACTGATCGGATAAGCGCGCCACTGCCCCGCCCGAACCAGGGTGGGAAAGCGAGCCCCCGGCCATGCCGGGGGCTTTTTCATTGTGCGCCCGGCATGGTCGGCCGCCCGTGGCCGGCCTATGCTGAAGCCAGGCCCGCCGCGACCGACGCGGCGGCGGATTCGCACTGGCCCAGGGGGATGCATGAACCTCGCCGGAATAACGGTCCCGATCGTTGCATGGCTGCTCGCCGGGTGCGTCAGCCAGCCGCCGAAGACCCTGTTCGATCATATCGAGGCGGAGATCGCTCAACGCAATTGGACGGCCGCCTATCTGCTCATCGAGGACTCACTGGTCGCCACCGATGCCGATACTCGACAGCGCGCCATGATGCTGATTGCCAGCCACCCCGAAATCGGCCGCGCCGCCGCCGAATCCTTCACCGAGGCAAGTCTGGAAAATGCGCGCCGGATCAATGCCAAGCTGGCCGCTACCAGGGCGCGGAAGCGCCTCGACAATTACCGGCAAGGCATCGCCACCCCGGAGGAGTACGCCCAGGCCGAACAGAATTACGCCCGCGTATTCGACGCGGCGCGGCAGGATGTCGCGGCGGCGGCGCCGATACGCCTGCCGGTCGCCTACCCGGCTCCCGAACACCAGCCGCTTGGCGAAAGGCTGGCCGTGAACGTGAGGCCGATCCGCGCGGACGACTTGCTGTCGCCGGAGGAACTGGCATCGGCCAGGGTCGGCAAGCTGCTCGGGGCCGGCATCCTGCTGTTCCCGCCCATGGCGGCCCAGATGCTCGGCCATGCCCTGGGCGAGGGTATCTTCCGGGCCGGGGAAAAGCGGTCCGGCAAAGGCGACGGCCGCATCGTCGACGCCGCCGCGGTACGCCGCTTCATCGCCATGACGGCCGAGCGGGTCGAACGCCGGCGTGGCCGGACAGGCGAGCAACCGGCCTTGGGCCAGGCCCTGGAACTGGTCATCGACCATTTCGACGTCTCCGTCGACAACTGTTTCCTGGTCGATGCCTACCTGTTCATCAAGACCGACGACAAACGCGTCTATGCCGAGCGCCTGGCGATCGGCCCGGCCTACTTAAGCGAGGACGCCCCCGCCGTCGAATGCGTCCAGCCGGGCAGCCGGTCCGTTCCGGACGACCGGGGCCTGGAGCGCGCCGCGCTGCGCTACGCCGACGCCCTGGCGGAGATGACGGCGCGGCGCCTGCGCTGGCAACAGTAAGCGCCCCGCGCTTCAGGCGTAAGGCAACCCCAAGGTGCGCATGCGCCGTTCCTGCTCGATGCTCTGGAAACCCAGGAAGTGATCGACCCGGCGCTTGGCCAGGCGCGGCCGCAGGGCGAGCAGCAGCTCGGCGGTCGACAGGGCGTCGGCCAGGGCGCTGTGGCGGGCATAGTTGCCGATGTTGTAGAAACTCATCCAGTCGTCCAGGGCGCGGATCTGCCGGTTGGCGTCCGGGCTGAGCTCGGGGGCCAGGAAGGCCAGGTCGACCCAAGGATGATGGAAGCGCATCCCCAGGTATTTGCGTATCGTCTTGCTGATCATGGTGTTGTCGAAGACGACGTGGAAGGCGATGAGCGGATCCTTGCCGACGTATTCCAGGAAGGTGAGCAGGGCATCCACGGGGGGCACGCCGGCGCGCTGGGCCTCGCCGCCGATGCCATGGATCAGGATGTTGTCCTTGCCGCTCACCTTCTCCTGCTGGAGGACGATGTCGAGGCCATCGGCGAGGTCGACGTGGCCGTTGTTCACGGCGATGGCGCCGATGGCGATCAGGGTATCCTTGTTGAGGTTGAGGCCGCTGGTCTCGACGTCGACGATGATGTAGCGGCTCTCGTCGAACGGCTTCTTCAGGTCGACCTCGGGCAGGGCGCGCCAGGCGTCCAGGCGCGCCTGTTGCGCCGGGTCGAGCCGGACACCGCGACCGAGCAGGGAACGGAGCCAGTTCATTCGCGCACCTGGTAGTCGAGGCGCAGCTTGGTCTGCAGCTTGCGGGCCTGGCGGAAGGCCTCCTTGAGGATGCGCCGATCGAGGTTGTTCAGGGTATCGGGGTCGATCTTGTTGCTCATTTCGCTATTCTGCTCGATCTGCTGGTGGTGCAGGCGCAGGCGCAGGAGCTGGATGAACAGGAAGGACTCGATGAAGGCCTCCGCGTCTTCCTGGCGCAGGCGCCCGCGCTCGGCCAGCTCGCGCAGGCGGCCGACCGTGTTGGTCTGGCGGCCGCCGGTGGCCAGGGTGTAGATGCGCGCGGCATCGACGAAGGGGGTGATGCCGTTCAGCTTGAGATCGAGGGTGTGGTTCTTGCCGGTGACGAAGTCGCGGATCAGGCCGAGCGGCGGTTCGTTGCGCAGGGCATTGGCGGCCAGCTGGTAGAGGAAACGGGCGTTCTTGGGCGCGTTGCCGATCAGCCAGTCGCGCAACTCCACGGCCAGACGCTCGGAACCGTACAAGGCACGGAAATCGAAGAAGATGGTCGAGTAGAGCAGGGCCATGGGGTCGCCATGGTAGATCCAGTTGTCGAAGGTGGCCTGCCACTCCTTGAGCGACAGGCACCACTTCGGGTTGGAGGCCATGACCTCGCCGTTGCAGAGGGGGAATCCGCACTCGGCCAGGGCGTCGTTGACCCGCTTGGCGAAGGGCAGGAGTTGCGCGCGCATGGCGTCGGCATCGCAGCCGTCCTTGACGCAGAAGATGATGCCGTTGTCCTGGTCGGTGTTCAGGGTCTGCTCGAAGCGGCCCTCGGAGCCGAGCGCCAGCCAGCAGAACTCGATGTCCCTGACCGGGCTGTCCTGCAGTTCCAGTTCGATGATGCGGGTGGTCAGGAGGTCGTTCAGGGTCGAGATGATCTGGGTCAGCTGCTCGGCGGCGATGCCCTGGGCCATCATGTTGTGGGCCAGCTGCCGGATGTCCTTGGCCGAGCCGACCAGGATCGAAAGCTTGTCGGCGTTGCGGATGGTGCCGCTGATCTGGCGCAGACCGACCCGTTGCAGGGAGAACAGATCCTTTTCCGAGATCAGGCCCTTGAGGCGACCTCCTTCCTCGACCAGGATGTGGCGGAAGCCGTGCTTGGCCATGACCAGAGCCGCCTCGTAGGCGAAGGCATGGGGCGGCATGGTGTAGGGGTTCGCGGTCATCACCGCGGTCAGCGGCTGGTCCAGGTTGGTGCAGCTCAGGGCCACCCGCGACAGGACGTCGTGCAGGGTGAAGATGCCGACCGGCCGGCGTGCCTCGTCCACCGCCACCATGGAGCCGATGCCGTTCTTGTGCATGACCTCCAGCACCTCGCGTACCGGGGTATCCGGCGCGCAGGTGATCGGCTCGCGCCGGATGATCGCCGACAGCGGGCTCGACATCGACTGCTGGTCGCTGGTCGACTTGGCGTACTGGGCCTGGATGACCTGCTTGGACTGTTCGAGCAGGTTGGCGATGCGCCGGGTGCAGAAGTCGTTGAAGGCCTCGCTGACCTTGAGCAACTCGCGGAAATGGGTGGCCGAGAGCTCGTAGCAGAAGGTGTCCTTGGCGGCCCGGTAGATGCTGGTGACGCCGCGCTTGGACAGCAGGGCGCCGAGCGGGAAGCATTCGCCCTCGTGCAGTTCCAGCCAGGCGGCGTTTTCCTGCGCCCGGACGACGCCCTGCTCGGCCAGGATGGCGCCCTGTTTGACGATGTAGAAGGTGGCGACCGGGTGGTCGTCGGGGACCAGCACCTCCTCGTCCTTGCCGTAGTAGTTGATCTTGAGGTGCTCGATCATCCAGACCAGGTGGTCGCGCTCCATCTGGTCGAATGGGGCGAAGCGGGTCAATTGGTCGATCGTGGCGGCGAGCAGGGCGAAGGGCGTGGTCATGGCGGTCGCAATCGTGATGGCCGGGTCAGGCGGGGGGGTTTTCAGGACAAAGCCTTTAAAGCATGCTACGCCCGACTTACAAAATCCTTACTCATAACTTTGTAGAATGCCGTCATGCGCATCCTGATCGTGGAAGACGACGAAGTCCTGGCTGACAGCCTGATCCGTGCCATGGTCGGGGTCGGCTATGCCACCGACCATGCCGGCGACGGCGAACGCGCCCTGAGCATGCTCCTGGACGGCTGCTACGACCTGGCGATCATGGATATCAACCTGCCGCGCATGGACGGCCTGTGCATCCTGAAGCACGTGCGCGCGGCGAAGAAATCCCTGCCGGTGATCCTGCTCACCGCGCGTGACTCGATCGAGGACCGCGTGCTCGGGTTGGACCTGGGCGCCGACGACTACCTGACCAAACCATTCTCCCTGGCCGAACTGGAGGCCCGCGTGCGCGCCCTGCTGCGCCGGGGCCAGGGCGGCGGTGCCGCCAAGCTGACCTGCGGCGGACTGGAATTCGACAGTGTCGGCCGTCGCGTCACCCTGGCGGGCGAAGCGGTGGAACTGTCGGCGCGCGAGCTGGCCGTGCTGGAGACCCTGCTGTTCCGCCAGGGCAAGGTGGTCAGCAAGGAGCAGCTGATCGAGAGCCTGTGCGCCTGGGGCGACGAGGTGACGCCGAACGCCATCGAGGTCTACATGCACCGCCTGCGCAAGAAACTGGTGCCGGGCGGTATCGACATCCGCACCGTGCGCGGCCTGGGCTACCTGCTGGACAAGGCATGAGCGGTCCCCAGCGGGAGGAGAACGAGGACGACATCCTCTCCCTGCGCCATCACCTGGTGAACTGGCTGTTCACACCGCTCTATCTGCTCCTGCTGTTTTCCACCGTGACCGGCTACATCGCCGCCCTCAAGCTGTCCAACCAGCCCTACGACCTGGTCCTGACCGAACGGGCGCGTCTGATGGCCAGCCGCTTCGACCTCATCCCGGAGACCGAACAGGCGACCCAGGAATATCTCCTGCCGGACGAGGCCGAGCACCTGTCCTTCACCCTGTTCGACGCCAACAACCATCCCCTGCTCGGCAATGCCACCCTGCCCCGGCCGCGCCCGATCGACTTCGCCGCCGAAGGCCCCAGGCTGCGCAGCACCTCCCTGGGCGGCGACAAGGTGCGCATGCTCACCCTGCATTTTCGTACCAGCCGGCGTACCCCCGGTACCGAATACGTGCTGGTGGTCGCCGAGCCGGTCAAGGATAGGCTCTATCTCGGCCGCAGCATCCTGGGCAATATCGTCATCCCGCAGTTCATCTTCATCCTGATCGCCGGCTTCGCGGTCTGGATCGGCCTCAAGCGGGGCTTCGAGCCCCTGGAAAACCTGCGCCGGGCGGTGGCGAAACGGCGCGGCGACGACCTCAGCCCGCTCGACGAGGCCATGGCGCCGGGCGAGGTGCGGCCGCTGATCCGCGAGGTGAATGCCCTGATCGAACGCCTCAAGGGCATGATGGACCAGCAAAAACGCTTCGTCGCCAACGCCGCCCATCAATTGCGCACGCCGTTCGCCGGCCTGCGCGCCCAGGCCGAACTGGCCCGGCGCGCCGACGCCCCGCCGGCGGTGCGCGCCGCCCTGGAAGGCATCTGCGAGGGTGCCGGCCGGTGCAGCCGGCTGGTCACGCAACTGCTTACCCTGGCGCGCAACGAACCGGACGCGCGCACCGAGGAAAACATGACCGAACATGACCTCAACCGCATCGCCCAGGAAACCGCCATGGACTGGGTGCCGGAGGCGGTCGGCAAGGATATCGATCTCGGTTTCGAGGGTTCGGCCGGCGAGCTGCCCCTGCGCTGCGACGAGGGCGCCATGCGCGACCTGATCGGCAACCTGCTCGACAACGCCATCCGCTACACGCCGCCGGGCGGCCGGGTCACCCTGCGTACCGGGCCCGGACCTTGGCTCAGGGTGGATGACAATGGCCCGGGCATTCCGCCGGAGGAACGGGGCAAGGTGTTCGACCGTTTCTACCGGGTGGCCGGCTCCGGCCAACCGGGCAGCGGCCTGGGCCTGGCGATCGTGCACGAAGTGGCGCAACGCCACCGGGCTCACATTGCCATCGAGAGCGGCGAAGGCGGCCGGGGCACGGCATTCCGGGTGAGCTTTTCCAGGTAACCCGCCTCGCCGCAGCCCTGGCGCGGTCGCCCCGGCCAGGCAGGCTTCGCCCCGGCAAACTTTGATGCAACTGCTTTTGTCGCCCCCCGTGAGATCCTTGCCCGTCGCCATGACGTCGCAATCCGGATCGATGGCGTAGACCGGGTTGGCTGCAAGCAGCGCAATAACGATGTTATTGGGCGCCGGAAAGCAAAGGCCCCGCGAGTCGCCTCGCGGGGCCTTTAAACAGCGGGTCCGGACCGGTTTAGAAGTCCATGCCGCCCATGCCGCCCATGCCGGGGTTCATGTCGGGCGCGCCGGCCTTCTTGTCCTCGGGCATTTCGGTGACCATGCAGTCGGTGGTCAGCATCAGGCCGGCCACGGAGGCGGCATTCTGGAGCGCGGTGCGGGTGACCTTGGTCGGGTCCAGCACGCCCATGTCCATCATGTCGCCGTATTCGCCGGTGGCGGCGTTGTAGCCGTAGTTGCCCTTGCCGTTGAGCACCTTGTTGACCACCACGGAGGACTCTTCGCCACAGTTGTGGACGATCTCGCGCAGGGGCTGCTCGATGGCGCGCAGGACGATCTTGATGCCGGCGTCCTGGTCGTGGTTGTCGCCGCGCAGCTTGGTGATCTTGGCGCGGGCGCGCAGCAGGGCGACGCCGCCGCCGGGGACGATGCCTTCTTCAACGGCCGCGCGGGTGGCGTGCAGGGCGTCCTCGACGCGGGCCTTCTTCTCCTTCATCTCGACCTCGGTGGCGGCACCGACCTTGATCACGGCCACGCCGCCGGCCAGCTTGGCCTTGCGTTCCTGCAGCTTTTCCTTGTCGTAGTCGGAGGTGACGGACTCGATCTGCTTGTTGATCTGGGCGATACGATCCTTGATCGCGTCGGCGGCGCCGGCACCGTCGATGATGATGGTGTTTTCCTTGCCGATCTCGATCCGCTTGGCGCGGCCCAGGTCCTGCAGGGTGGCCTTGTCCAGGGCCAGGCCGACTTCCTCGGCGATCACGGTGCCGCCGGTCAGGATGGCCA
>JAAXVP010000326.1 GCA_013335435.1 Thiobacillus sp.
CACCGGGGCACTGCACCGGCGCGGCCTGCGCGCCGTCCTGGCGGACGCCGAGCCGGTGGGCTGCGAGCACCTCTGGCGCCAGCTCGCCCGGCAGGTGGCGGGGGACACCTGGCAGCGGCCCTGCCTGGCCGGCGACGGCATCCTGGCGGTGGCCGCCGACGGCACCCTGTACCCCTGCGAGCACTTCGTCGGCGTCGCCGACTACGCCATGGGCCACATCGACGACGCCGAACTGCCCGGCCCGGCCTGGCGGGAGACGGCGGACCGCTTCGCCCGCTGCACGGTGGCGAACCGGCCGCACTGTGCCGGCTGCGCCGTGGCCGATGCCTGCGGCGGCCAATGCTACGCCGAGGCGCACGCCTATTCGCGCAGCATCGAGCGCCCCGACCCGCACCATTGCGCCCTGGTGCAAAGCGCCCAGCGGGCCGTGGCGCCGGAACTGGCGCGCGCCCTGGCCGACCCGGACCGGGCGGCCCGGCTGCGCCAGCGCCTGGGGGCCTGATGGACGCCATCGCGGTGGACGGCCTGGACGTGGTCTACGCCGGCGGCCACAAGGCGGTGGACGGCCTGTCCCTGAGCGTGCGGCGGGGCGAGATATTCGGCCTGCTGGGCGCCAACGGCGCCGGCAAGACCAGCCTGATCAAGATCCTCGCCACCCTGTTGCGGCCCAGCGCCGGCCGGGTGCGGGTGCTCGGCCGCGACCCCGCGGCGGGCGCCGACGCCATCAAGCGCCGCCTGGGCGTGGTGCCCCAGGACAACAACCTGGACGTGGACCTGGACGTGCGCGGCAACCTGCATTTCCACTGCCGCTATTTCGGCCTGGCGCGCAGCGAATACCGGCCGGCGGTGGAACGCTGGCTGGCCACCCTGGGCCTGGCCGACAAGGCCGGCGCCGAGGTCATGCACCTGTCCGGCGGCAGCAAGCGCAAGGTGATGCTGGCCAAGGCCTTCCTCACCGGCCCCGAGCTGCTGGTCCTGGACGAACCCACCACCGGCCTGGATCCGGAGATCCGCGCCGTGCTCTGGCGCCACATCCGCGATTTCCGGGCCCAGGGCGGCACTGTGTTCCTGTCCACCCACCACATGGAGGAGGCCGAACGCCTGTGCGACCGGGTGGCGGTGATGCGCCGCGGCCGCCTGATCGCCTGCGACACGCCCCGGGCGCTGGCCGCGGCCCACGGCCAGGAGAGCCTGGAGGAAACCTTCCAGCACCTGGCCGCGCGGGAGACCGGATCGTGAACCCGGCCTCCGATCCGGCCCTGGCCGGGCCCGTCCGTGCGGCCGAGGCGCGAGAGGATGCGCCGGCGCGCGCCGGCCTGGCCTTCGCCTTCGCCCTGGTGGCGCGCAACCTGGCGGTGGAACGGCGCTCCCTGGGCGCCCTGTTCGTACGCCTGGTCCTGCAGCCGGCCATCTACCTGTTCGTGTTCGGCTACGTGGTCGGGCGCATGCTGCCGGGCGCTGGCGGCGGCCACTACGCCGCGGTCATGGCCCCCGGCGTGATCGCCATCGCGGTGATGAACTCGCCCTACACCGTGGTGGCCAGTTCCATCCTCACCGGCTTCTACTTCCGCACCCTGGAGGCCTGGCTGCTCACCCCGGCCACGCCGCGCGCCATCCTGCTCGCCCTGGTGGCGAGCGGCACCCTGCACGGCCTGGCCGGGGCCGCCATCGTCGCCGTGCTGGTCTGGGCCATCCTCGGCCTGGCGCCCGACGGCATCCTGCTGCCCCTGGTCATCGTCGCCGCCGGCTCGGCCTTCTTCTCCCTCCTGGCGGTGATCGGCCTGCTGGCGCCGAAGACGCCGCGCCGGGGCCAGGAGGTGTTCGCGTTCCTGATGATGCCGATGACCTTCTTCGGCTGCACCTTCTATTCCTGGGACATGCTGGAGCCGCCCTTCCGGGCCTTCGCCCTGCTCCTGCCCACCACTTACCTCAGCGAAGGCCTGCGCGCCGCCTATACCCCCGGGCCGGGCGGCCTGCCGGCCCTCTGGGTGACCCTCGGCCTGGTGGCCGCCACCGCCCTCCTGCTGCCCGTGGCGGAACGGGTGGCGGCCCGGCGCATGCGCGACTTCACCTGGTGAAACGCAACGGAGACCCTGCATGAAGACCCCAACCGCCCTGTTCCTGCTCGCCCTGGCCTTCCTGGCCACCGCCCCCGCCCAGGCCTGCCGGCCGTTCGGCTCCTACGTCTTCGTCGAGGACGCGAAGGGCGGCATCTGGTTCACCGAGGGCGACAACAACGCCATCGGCCGGCTCGACCCGGACGGCACGGTACGCTCCTATCCCGTGCCCACCCCGGCGGCGGAGCCGTCCTGGCTGGCCCTGGACGGCCGCGGCAACGTCTGGTTCGTCGAGGCGGACGCCGGCCGCATCGGCCGCCTGGGTCCGGACGGCCGCATGACCGAGTTCCCGCCCCTGGACGGCCACCCCATCTCGGTGGCGGTGGATGGCCGGGGCAACGCCTGGTTCACCCAGATGGCCGGACGCCAGATGGCGCTGGACGACCTGGCCGGCCACCGCCACCACCCGACCGTGTCCAAGGTCGGCCGCATCGCCCCGGACGGTGGACAGGCCGACTATCCGATCAAGCACGGCTGGCCGACCTCGCTGGCCTTCGACCGCGCAGGCCGGACCTGGATCAGCATCCTGGTGCCGGGCGACGAGGGCGACCGGCCGGTGCCGCCGGTGGGCAAGCTGGCCCGGCTCGACGACCGCGGCCGCTGGACCGAGGTGCGGCGCTGGCGGGGCAGTTGCCCGAACAACCTGACGCTCGCCCCCGACGGCGACCTGATCTACACCGACCACTGCCGGGGCGTGCTCGGCCGCCTCGGCGCCGACGGCCGGACCCGGGAAACGGCCCTGCCGGCCAATGCCGGTATCCAGCAACTTTCGCGCGCCGCCGACGGCAGCCTGTGGTTCACCACCACAGAACACGGCCGCCTGGGCCGCATCCTGCCCGACGGCAAGATCGAATTCGTGCCCCGCCCGGACAACGGCGACGACGCCTTCGCCCTCCTGGTCACCCGCTCCGGCGACGTGGTCTATTCCGAGTTCTACAACTACAACATCAACCGCCTGAGGCCGGGCGGCGAACTGGTCGAGCATCTGGTCAACATCGAGGAACGGCACGACCAGCGCGAGGTGCGCGAGGGCGAGGCCTGCTATCTGAAATTCGCCGCCGGCATCGCCGACAAGCGCGCCATGGACCGGAAGCGCGCCGAGGAGGTGCGCCTGGGCCGCTTCAAGCCGGTCGCCGACGGCAGCGACCGCCTGGCCACGGAGCGCTGCCTGGGCTGCCACGATGCCCGCCGCCTGCTCCTGTCCCGGCGCAGCGACTGGACCCCCAGCATCGAGCGCATGCGCGAATACATGGCCCTAAACAAGGTGCCGCCGCTCAGTGCCGAGGAACGCCTGACCCTGGTGCGCTACTTCAACGAGCACTATGGCCTGGGACGCTGACGAGCCATGTCATGCCCGTTCGTCGTTCCCGCGCAGGCGGGAACCCAGCCCGAAAAACCTGGATTCCCGCCTGCGCGGGAATGACAAATCCCCCGTGGCGCGTTACCGGACGCTATCCGCAGCTCTCGGCCTTGCCCTGTTCACCTGCCTGGTCCTGCCCGCCCGCGCCGCTGCCGAGGACGGCAACGTCACCCTGATCACCGCCGCCGACCTGGAACGCGAACGGCCGGCCGACCTGGTCAGCCTGCTGCGTGCCGAGGTGGGCCTGGACGACAGCGGCGGCACGCTGACCTTGCGCGGGGTGAAGGGGGTG
>JAAXVP010000327.1 GCA_013335435.1 Thiobacillus sp.
GGCCTCGGCGGCGCCGGGGAGCAGTCCTTGCAGCTTGTGCGGCGGCAGGTCGGGCAGTTCGGCGGGAACCAGGTTGACCAGGTCGGCGGCCAGCACCAGATGGCACCGGCGCGCTTCCGGCAGCGCGGCCAGGTCGCTGCCGGAGGCCGCCACGCGACCGTCGCCGTCCAGCCGCACCCAGGCGCACTCGTTGCCGTCGCGCAGGCTGTCCCGGCGCAGGTAGAGGCGCAGCTCGCTCACAGGGCGACCCTCCAGATCAGGTTGGGGAAATTGCGGCCATTGCGCTGGAACAGCGCCTGGTCGCCCAGGGCGATGCGGCCGTAGCGGGCATGGGCGGTGACCAGGAAATACTGGCTGGAGAAGGCGACCTGGCGTTCGTCCAGGCTGGCGCGGTTGCCGAGTACATTGCGCAGGTCGCCCAGGTTGCGGAAGTAGGCCTTGTCGCGCTGGGCGGCCAGGGCGTAGGCATCCGCCAGCGCCAGGTTGTCGGACAGCGCGGCAAGCAACTCCGGCGCGGCGGTGTTGACGTTGACGCGGCTGAAGGCGGGCAGCACGGTGACGTAGGGACGCAATTGGCTGAGCAGTTTCTCGTTCATGCCGCGCACCGGCAGCAGTTCGTTCAGGTTGACGACGGCCCGGTTGGCGGCGCTGACCGGCTCGGACAACTGGCGATAATACTCGCTCTCGGCGCCGGCCTGGCTGATCGGTTCGTCGTCGGCGTCCAGCCAGTCGGCGACGGCGTCGGCCAGTTCCGGGGGCAGGTGCAGGTTGGCGAGCAGGCGCCGGAAGATGGTCAGCTGGGTGGTGTCGACGCGGCCGGAGCGGACCAGGTTGTTGATATTGAAACGGCCGTCCTGGTCGACGATGCGGCCGGCGATGCGGTAGCCCTCCGCCTCCACCGGCGGCATGTCCTGCGCCCAGGCCTCGCCCAGGTGGTCGACGCTGTTCTGCAGGCTGTCGTCGAGGATCACCGCCGCCGCCCACTGCTCGGCGGCGCGCAGCACCCAGCGCGCCTGGTCGAGGTCGGCGGCGTTTTCCAGCTTGCGCCATTGGATGTTGGTGCGGAAGCTGAACTGGCTGGCCGCGATGGCGGCCAGGGCCACGATGAGCATGGCGACGACGACGGCGGCTCCGCGCTGGCGTTTCATCATTGCACCCGGAACACCCGGCGCAAGCGGCGCCCGTCCGGCCAGGCCAGGACGATGGCGACGGCGCGCGGCAACTGGCCGGACTGGATGGCGCCCCAATCGGGCTGCCAGACGCCGACGCTGTCGAGGTAGCTGAATTCAGCCCGTTCCAGGCCGTCCAGGAGCGGCGGCGGGGCCTCGCCTTCGGCCTGCGCTCGCAGGGACGATTGCGCGAGCCGGGTCAGGTTCCCGTCGACGTATCGGTAACTCACCCGCACCAGTCCGTCGGCCTGGTCGTCCGGCAGTTGCCGATCCAGGCTGAAGCCGGCCACACCGGTGTCCGCCCGTTCCGCCCGGAAACCGGGCCGGCCGGCGGCGAGCGGGATCGGCGCGGCGACGGCATCCTGCAGGTCGGCCTCGATGCGGGCGTACACCATCGCCAACTTCTGCCAACCGGCCGTCTCGAGGCGGGCATGGCGTTCCGCCACCAGCACGGCGTCGAGGGCGCGGTAGCTGGTGACCGCGAATACGGTGAGCAGGACCAGGGCGACCAGGACTTCGAGCAAGGTGAAACCGGCACTGCGTGGACGCATCATGGTCATTGGTCCGGGCGGATCAGGAAGGCGACGACCTTGCGCAGGCTGCGTCCGGGCTCGGCATTATCGGCCACCGCCACTTCCAGGCGGCGGAAACGCGGGTTCGGCGTGGTCTTGACCTCCTCGCGCACCCGGAAACGGTAGCCCGCCATCTCCTCCTCGTGCTCGCGCACGCCGGGGTCCGGCCATTCGCGTGCCGCCGTACGCTCGGCGGCGGTGTTTTCCGCCACCCAGAGGGCCAGCAGGTGGCTGCGGTATTCCATGGCGCCCTCGCTGCCGGCACCGCTGGCGCGCAAGGCGGCGGTCAGGCCGATGGCGACGATGGCCAGGGCGATCAGCACCTCCAGCAGGGTGAAGCCACGACTGCGCCGGTTCACGTCTGCCCCTCCGCCAGGGCCTGCACCTGGAAGCCGGCATCGGTGGCGACGATGCGGCTGCGCGCCGCGCCCAAGGACAGGTCGACGCTGAACCGGCGTGCGCCCAGGGGACCGAGGTCGAGGCGTGCGCCGTAGGCGAGCGGCCGGCCGTCCGCCTCCAGGCGGCGGATGTAGAGGCCGGTCGGCAACTGGCGCGGATGCAGCAGATCGTCGCCGCGCACCACCTCCCAGGTCGGCCCCTGTTCGGTCACCTCGCGGCGCTGGAACTCGTAGTGGTCCTCGGCCGCCACCCAGGCCAACGCCATGCCGCCCAGGACCGATTCCTCGCGCGCCTGTTCCATGAGCAGGGCCAGGCGTTCCGACTCGGCCGCCAGTTGGCGCGCCTCGTCCGGCCGTAGCGCCAGGGTGACGGTGGCCACCGCGACCGCCATGATGACCAGTGCGACCAGCATCTCCAAAAGGGTAAAACCCTTTTGGTGGAGTGACAGAGTGACAGAGTGACAGAGTGACAGGCGGTCCCAATCGCCGGTCTTGCCGTTTGTCACTTCGTCACCCGTCACGTTGCCACCGCCTTACAGCAACCAGTTGCCGATGTCGGCGTCGTTGCCCTCGCCGCCCGGCTGGCCGTCGGCACCCTGGCTGAAGACGTCGATCTCGCCGTGGCGGCCGGGACTGAGGTACAGGTAGGCATGGCCCCAGGGGTCGTTGGGCAGCTTCTCAAGGTAGCCGCCCGCCTTCCAGTTGGTCGGCAGCGGCTCCGTGGTCGGCTTCGCCACCAGGGCCTGGAGACCCTGCCCGGTGCTCGGATAGCGCAGGTTGTCCAAACGATAGAGCTTGAGCGCCTGGACGATGGTGGCGACGTCCTGCTTGGCGGCAATCACCCGCGCCTCGTCCGGGCGATCCATCAGCTTGGGCGCAATGAGCGCGGCCAGGACGCCCAGGATGACCAGGACCACCATCAGCTCGATCAGGGTGAAGCCGCGCTGGAGAAGGCAAGGTCTCAAGGTTTTGTCATTCCCGCGCAGGCGGGAATCCCGTTTTTTCGGGCTGGGTTCCCGCCTGCGCGGGAACGACGACAGTTTTTGGATCAGGCTCGGCATGTCTTTCCTCAATGCAACAGTCGGTTCATTTCGATGATCGGTTCCAGGGTGGCCAGGACGATGACCAGCACCACCCCGCCCATGACCAGGATGAGCAGGGGTTCGAGCAGCGCGGTCAGGGTCGACAAGCGTGCCTCGACCGTCATCTCCTGCTGGCGGGCGGCCTGTTCCAGCACCTTGGGCAACTCGCCGCTGGCCTCGCCGCTGGCGACCAGGTGCAGCAGCAGGGCCGGGAAGGTGCCGGCCTCGCGCAGGGCCCGGCTGATCGCCATGCCCTCGCGCACCCGGCTGGCCGCCGCCTCGACGCCGGCGCGGAACACCATGTCGTCGAGCGCCGCCCCGGCATGGGCCAGGGCGGTGACCACCGGCACGCCGCTGCCGACCAGCACCGCCAGGGTGTTGGCGAAACGCGCCGTGGCGACGCCGCTGCGCAGCCGGCCGATGAGCGGCAGGCCGAGCAGGGTGCGGTGCCACTTCAGGCGCAGCGGCGCCAGCTGCAACAGGCGGTGACCGACCAAGGCCGCCGCCGCGGCCAGGATCAGGCCCAGCCACCAGGTGGC
>JAAXVP010000328.1 GCA_013335435.1 Thiobacillus sp.
CGCTGGATGATCCGGACATGGATCTCTCGAGCATGTCCACGATGGTGTCGGCTGAGCCCTTGCTCGCTGCCCGTACCGTGGCGCTGGCCAATTCGGCCTGGTACAACCCGGGCGGACGCCTGGTGACCGATGTGCCGAAGTCGCTGGTGCGGATCGGCTTTGCCAAGCTGCGGGCCTTGTCGGTGGCGGTGGCTGCCGAGCAGTTGATGCACCGTGAGGTGCTCGGCCCCTTTCAGCCGATGATCCGCAAACTGTGGGCTCATTGCGTGGATGTGGCGGCGACCGGCTGCGTGCTGGCTCGTCGATGTACCCGCCTGGATCCGGATGCGGCCTTCTTTGCCGGCATGGTTCATGACATCGGGCAGTTCTTCCTGCTGGCGCGGGTGTGGGAATACCCGGAAATGCTCAGCGACGAGAGCCCCTTGTCGGATCTGGTGCAGGTCTGGCACGCACCTATCGGGCGGGCCGTGTTGAGTGCGATGAGCATGCCGCGGGAACTGGTGGATGCCGTGGATAACCCGGAAATCTACGGGGGAGAATGGCCGCCGAAGTCGATTCCCGACCTTGTCTTCATCGCCAACCTGGTGGCCGAGACGCGTAATCCCTTCTCCCATGAGGACGAAACCTTCCGCAGCGGGCTGGCCAGGGCGGCGACCCTCGGTCTTGACGAGATGCTGCTGGCGGACGTGCTGGCCGAGTCGGTCGAGGAGCGCCGGATGCTGATGGACCTGTTCCGTATCGGCTGAGGCCGGACGCGCCGTCCGTAAACGCAACAACCCGCGCAAGGCGGGTTGTTTGCTTTCAGGCCCTGAGCGATGCTCAGAGGGTCTGGCCGGTGAGGTGCTCGTAGGCTTCGACGTACTTGGCGGCGGTGCGGGCGATGACTTCTTCGGGCAGCTTGGGGCCGGGGGCGACCTTACCCCAGGTCAGCGTTTCCAGGTAGTCGCGCACGTACTGCTTGTCGTAGCTGGGCGGGCTGATGCCTTCGGCGTAGCTGTCGGCGGGCCAGAAGCGGGACGAGTCCGGCGTCAGGGCTTCGTCGATCAGATGCAGGGTGCCGGCGGCGTCGATGCCGAACTCGAACTTGGTGTCGGCGATGATGATGCCGCGGGTGGCGGCGAAGTCGGCGGCCTGGGAGTACAGCGCGATGGCCGCGTCACGGGCTTCGACGACCAGTTGGGCGCCGGTTTTGCCGGTGCCCTTGAGGGCTTCGGCGAGGACGGCGTCGGTGTGAGCCTGGGCCTGTTCAAAGCTGATGTTCTCGTCGTGATCGCCCACTTCGGCCTTGCTGGCCGGGGTGAAGATCGGGGCGGGCAGCTTCTGGGCCTGCTTGAGACCGGCCGGCAACTGGATGCCGCAGATGGCGCCGGTGTCCTGGTAGTCCTTCCAGCCGGAGCCGATCACGTAGCCACGCACCACGGCCTCGATGGGCAGCGGGGTGAGGCGCTTGACCACCAGTGCACGGCCGCGCACCTGGTCGCGCTCGTCGGCGGCCACCACGGTTTCGGGGTCGATGCCGGTGAGCTGGTTGGGGACGATGTGGCCGAGCTTGGCGAACCAGAAGCTGGCCATGGCGGTCAGCACTTCGCCCTTGCGGGGAATCGGATCCGGCAGGATCACGTCGAAGGCCGACAGGCGGTCGGAGGTGACGATGAGCAGCTTGTCGGCGTCAACGGCGTAGATGTCGCGCACCTTGCCACGGGCGATAAGGGGCAGGCTGCGGATGGAGGATTCGAAGAGCGGTGCGGTCACGGTCTGGGGTCCGTTGGTGGACAAAAGGTGATTATACCGGTGGAGACGGTCCGGGCGTCAGTGCCCGCTCTCTGCGGCCGCCAGATGCTTCCTCATGCGGTGCATGCTGAAGGCGACTAAGCCGGCAATGAGGGGAATGGCGACGGCGGTGATGCCTTCCGGCGTGAAGGGTTCGATCTGGTGCTTGAGGCCCTTGGCCATGTATTGCACCAGTTGCGAGGCGTAGTAAGTGATGGCGACCACCGACAGGCTTTCGACGGTTTCCTGCAAGTGCAGCTGCAGTTTGGCGCGGCGGTTCATCTGGGCCAGCAGTTCCTGGTTCTGGCGTTCGAGTTCGACTTCGACCCGTGTGCGCAGCAGCTGGCTGTTGCGGGCCACGCGACTGGACAGGTCTTCCTGCCGGCGGGCCATGGTTTGACAGGTGTTCATGGCGGGCAGCAGGCGTCGTTCCATGAATTCGTGGAAGGTCGGCAGGCCGATGATGCGGCGCTCGCGAAGTTCGGCAATGCGCTGCATGACCAGGCTGTGATAGGCCCGGGCAGCGCCGAAACGGAAAGTGGTGCGGGCGACCGAATGCTCGACGTCGGCGGCCATGCTGGTCAGGTCGGCGAGCACGCTGCGTTCGTCTTCAGTGGAGCGGGCGCTGCCGGTGCGGTCCATCAGGTCGGCGAGCTTGCGTTCGGCGTTGCCGAGCAGGCGCCCGACGTCCTTGGCGACCGGAAAGGCCAGCAAGGCCATCAGGCGGTAGGTTTCGATCTCGACCAGGCGCTGCACGGTGCGGCCGGCCTGGCGGCGGGTCAGGGATACGTCGATGACCAGGAAGCGCGAGAAGCCGTCTTCGAACAGGAAGTCGGTGAATACCCAGGCCGCGCCGTCGGCCACGATGGCGCCAACCATCTGGCTGCCGATGGGGGAGAGCTTGTCCATCACGCTTTCGGGCGTCACTTCGGCGGCGGAGCGCAGCTCGACATGGGTGGCGACGATGAGCTTGCCGGGCAGGCTCTGCAGCCAGGCTTCAGGCACCACGGCGAGGGCCGAGGTGGGTACGTCGAGGCCTTCGCCACGGGCGACGGAGCGGAAGAAGGTGTAGCTGGAGAACTCGTTGTGGAGTTCCCACTTGAGCTGGAAATGACCGAAGTCGATCAGGCGATGAGTGCCTTCCGCGTCGACGGGCTGGCCGAGGAGTTTGCCGAGGGCGATCAGGTGCTGCAGCGCGGCGCCGCCGCTTTCGCCTTCGTGGTGCATGGCGAGGTAGCTGATCAGCGTGGGGCTTTCCAGCGGCACCGGCGGGCGGGCGTGGAATTCGGCGTTGAGGGCCTGGCGCTGGTCGTGCTCGGCGAAATGGTCGGGCAGGGTCATGGTGGCTGCACTGCGGCGAAATCCGCCGGGCGTGATCGGGGATTCATCTTGCCGTTACGGAAGGCTGGCTGGCAAGGGCTATGCGTCAGCTGGGTGTGCGCCCCGTCACGGTGCGTTGTTGCGGTGCAACAAAATTTAGCCCGCGCGGTACAGGCTGATCAGCAGGGCAATGAGGATGAGTGCGAGTCCGACGCTCAGCACGCGTGTGCGGCGGCGCAGGGCTTCGGTGGTGCGGACGAGTTCGGCATTCTGGCTGGCGAGGGCAGCCAGCAGTTCGGCGCTGTCCTGCTGGCGGGCGTCGATTTCGGCCAGGCGCGCTTCGAGGGCGGCCATGCGCTGGTCGGGGCTGGCGGTGGGGGCGGCCGTGGTGGCCTGCGTTTCGGTCGTCTTGCGGGTGGCGACCTTTTCCCACAGTTTTTTGGCGCCCTTGGCGACACCGGGGGCGTGGTTGATGACGTCGGACCAGGGAATGGCGCGGAACAGCGTGAACCAGGGAGCAGCCATTGGCGGGACCTTTCAAAAGGCTCGGGGTCGGTAATCCGGTCCCGAGCCGGGGGATTGCTTAGCGGACGATCTGGTTCAGGCTGCCGCTCTTGTAGCCGGCGGCGATCTTGTCGAGGCTGATCGGCTTGATCTTGCTGGCC
>JAAXVP010000329.1 GCA_013335435.1 Thiobacillus sp.
CCTCAAGGACAAGGGAGTGCGCAGCGCCCAGATTGCCACCCGCGGCACTGGCACCGTCCGGCTCGAAGTAAAGGGCCCGAGCGACAGCCTGTCCAACCTGGCCAGCGATCTTTCCGAGCGTTTGCGCGGCGTCAGCCGTATCGGGTGCGCCCCATGAGCGATCAGCCTTTCATCGTCGGCCTGACTGGCGGCATCGGCAGCGGCAAGAGTGCGGCGGCTGACCTGTTTGGCGAACTCGGTGCTGCGCTGGTGGATACCGACCGCATCGCCCACATGCTCACGGCCCCCGATGGCGCGGCGATGGCTGATATCCGTGCTGCCTTCGGTGCCGGGGTGGTGGCCGAGGATTGTTCCCTCAACCGGCCGGCCATGCGTGCCTTGGCGTTCGAAGATCCGGCGGTGCGCAAACGGCTCGAAGCCATCCTGCATCCGATGATTCGCAGCGAGAGCGATCGTCAGTGCCGTGTGGCCACCGCGCCTTACGTGGTGCTGGTGGTGCCTTTGCTGGTCGAATCGGGTACTTACCGCGGGCGGGTTCGGCGCTTGTGCGTCGTCGACTGCCCCGAGGAGATACAGGTGGCGCGGGTCATGCAGCGCAGCGGGCTGGAGGAGAGCCAGGTGCGTGCGATCATGGCCGCCCAGGCCAGCCGGGCCGTACGCCTGGCTGCCGCCGATGACGTGGTGGACAATGGCGGCCCGCTCGAGGATTTGCAGGAACAGGTCGCTGCGCTGCATCAGACCTACCTGGCGCTCGCGGCGCGGGCGGGGGGCGTGTGATATGATTCGCGCCGGTCAGACCGATATATCCCCATTCCTCATTCAGGCGCGCGCGTGATCACCTACGAATATCCGCTCAACGAGAGGATCCGCACGCTTCTACGGCTTGAAGCCCTTTTCGAAAAAGTCCTGCATTTTGTTCGGGCCGAAGGCGCCCTGGAGCATCATGTCGCGCTGGTTACTCTGTTCGAGATTCTTGAAGTGGCCTGCCGTGCCGATCTCAAGGTCGATCTCGTCCAGGAACTCGAACGCCAGCGCCAGATCCTGCTGTCTTTTCGCAATAATCCGCAGATTTCCGAAGAAGCCCTGTCCGGCGCCCTCTACGAAATCGAGCAGGCTTCCGCATCGCTGCTTGCCATGGCCGGCAAGACCGGCCAGTACCTGCGCGAGAACGAGTGGCTGATGAACATTCGCAGTCGTGCGGCGATTCCCGGTGGCGCGTGCGAGTTCGACCTGCCGTCCTATCACCACTGGCTGAACCGCGAAGTCGAATCCCGCCGCCGTGATCTGCTCGCCTGGGTCCAGCCGCTGCTGCCCATCCGTGACGGGTTGGCCATCGTGTTGCGCCTGCTGCGCGCCAGCGGCCGGCCGGAAGAGTTGATTGCCCTGCACGGCGCTTTTCAGCAAACCATGGCGGGACGCACGGCGCTGATGATCCGCCTGCGGCTGCATGGCGGCGCCATGTGCGTACCGGAAACCAGCGCCAACAAGTACGCCCTCAATATCCGTTTCATGAATGCCGACACGGTGGTCCGCCCCGGTCAGACTGATGCGGACATTCCCTTCGAACTGACTTTCTGCAATCTGTGAACCAAACCGTCAAGCCGCGCCAGGTCAAGTGCCCGATCTGTGGAACCAGCGTCGTGTGGGGGCCGCAAAGCCCCCCTCGTCCTTTCTGCTCCGACCGCTGTCGCCTGATCGATCTGGGTGCCTGGGCTTCGGACGCCTATCGGGTCGAAGGGGAAGTCCCCCTCGACGACGAAAGCGATCCGCTGGCCCGCTCCTGAACGGCCGTCCAGCCCTCAGTTCATCTCTTCACCTTAGTCCTGCCAGATCGACCGGATCGCCGCGATGCCGTGGGCGCCGGCGGCCTTGGCTGTATTCAGCTCGTCCGGTCGCAGTCCGCCGAGGGCGAACACCGGAATCGACAGGGTGCGCACCTGCTCTGCAAAAGCCTCCCAGCCCAGTGCTGCCCGCCCCGGGTGGCTGAGGGTCGGCTTGACTGCACCGAGCAAGGCATAGTCGAGCTCGAGTCTGGCCGCTTTCTCCAGTTCTGCGCGCGTGTGGCAGGCGCCACCAACCCATTCAAATTCCGGTCGTGACTCCAGCGTCATCAATTGATGACCAGGCAGGTGTACGCCGTTGGCGCCGATACGCCGGGCCAGCTCGATATCTCCATTCACCAGCGCGATGGCCCCCGCATCTCGGCAGCGTTCGACGACAGCCTGGGCGAAGGCTTCCCGGTCGGTTGGGGAAAGATCCGGCTCGCGGATGTGCACCAGACGCAGGCTGCCGGCAAGAGCGTTGTCGAGTTGCGCCAGCTGGGTGTCGATGCCGATCTCGCCGGCGTGGGTGATGCCCATGATCCGCGGCAGGCGCAGGGCCTTGAGGATCGGGCCGTTGGCGGGCAGCATCGGTGCGACGCTCATGCTGTCGGCGTGCTGCCAGCTGAGGGCGGCATGGACGCGGTCGTGGATTTCGCCGTGCCAGGCAGGCACCTCGAAGAAATGCAGGTTGACGTGGGCGTGTTCATATACGTGCTCCCGCGTGAGCCACGGCCAAGCGACGTCCACCTCCATGTCGAGCTCTTCGTTGAGCTCGCGGATCAGGGCTTCCCGCGGGGTTTCACCAGCTTCGACCTTGCCGCCAGGAAACTCCCAGTAGCCCGGGTAGAAAGTGTCGGCGGCGCGCTGGCCGAGCAGAAAGCTGCCATCCGGCCGGGTGATCACCGCGGCCGCTACATGCACGATTTTCTTCATGCTTCGAACCGTCCGGCGTAGTCGCGGGCGAACTGCCAGGCCACCCGGCCGCTGCGGGCACCGCGCATGAGCGCCCATTGCAGGGCCTCGCCGCGGGACGTGGGGATGGCGTCGGCCGGCACGCCGAATTCGCCCAGCCAATGGTTCACCACCTTCAGGTATTCGTCCTGGCTGAAGGGGTAGAAGGAGATCCACAGGCCGAAGCGCTCGGACAGGGAGATTTTCTCTTCGACCGCCTCGGCAGGGTGCACCTCGCCGTCCTTGTGCTTGGTGGCGGCGTTTTCGTCGAAGTATTCCGGCATCAGGTGGCGGCGGTTGGAGGTGGCGTAGATCAGCACGTTGTCCGATACCGCGGCGACGGAGCCGTCGAGGACGCTCTTGAGGGCCTTGTAGGCGGGCTCACCGTCCTCGAAGGAGAGGTCGTCGGTAAAGATGATGAAGCGCTCGGGGCGGCCTTCGACCAGTTCGACGATGTCGGCCAGGTCGATCAGGTCGTCCTTGTCCACCTCGATGAGGCGCAGGCCCTGGTCGGCGAACTCGGTCAGCAGGGCCTTGACCAGGGAGGATTTGCCGGTGCCGCGGGCGCCGGTGAGGAGCACGTTGTTGGCGCGCTTGCCGGCCAGAAACTGGCGTGTGTTGGCGACGATGCGCTCTTTCTTGTCGTCGATGTCCTGCAGGTTGTCGAGGCGGATCTGGTGCGGCCGGGGGATCGGCTGCAGGGCCGCCGCGTTGCCCTTGCGGCGCCAGCGAAAGGCCGTCGAGGCGTGCCAGTCGGGGGCGGCGGGGGCGGCCGGGAGGAGGCGTTCGAGGCGCTCAAGGAGCTGTTCGGCGCGGGTGAGAAAGTGGGTCAGGTCAGTCATGGGGAGGGGCGTCCGTATCCTTGTTTTTCGGGCCGCGCAGGGCCAGGCCGACGATGGCGAGCAGCACGGCGACCACGCCGAGTTCGATACCGATCATCCACATGGAACTCTCCT
>JAAXVP010000048.1:0-7034 GCA_013335435.1 Thiobacillus sp.
GGTGGCGGATCATGGCCGGCCTAACCGTTCATGGCGCGCATGCCGCCACCGCTATATGAAACAAGGTGCTGCGCCATGAGCGGTTTCCCCCCCCCACCTCTAGTCCTCCCCCGCAAGCGGAGGAGGAGAACGCGGAGCACCTATGGCGCGTTTTCACTTAACGCACCACGACGCTGACGGTGGCGGCATTGGAACTGGCGCCCCGGTTGTCCTTGACCTTGTATTTGAAGGTCTCGGTGCCGGTGAAGCGCAGCTTGGGCACGTAGGACAGGGTACCGTTGCCGTTCACGGTGACCTTGCCGCCCTTGTTGGGCGCGCTGGTGAGGGTCACCGAGGCGACGTCGAGGCTGCCGTCGCGGTCGTAGTCGTTGCCGAGGACGCTGAACACCTGGGCGGCATAGACGGAGCCGGTGCGCTTGGCCACCGTGTAGCTATCGTTGACCGCCACCGGCGCCTGGTTGGCCGCCGCGCTCACCGTGATCGTGACCGTTGCCGGCGCGCTGGCGAGCAGGCCGTCGCTGGCCTGGTAGGTGTAGGCGTCGCTGCCCACATAACCGGCCGCCGGGGTGTAGCTGAAGGCACCACTGGCATTCAGGGTCAGACTGCCGTGGCTGGGGGCGCTGGCCAGCACGGCGGCGATCGGGTCGCCGTCGGGGTCGCCGTCGTTGGCCAGGACGCCCGGCGCGGCGACCGTCAGGGTCTTGCCGGCGACCACGCCGTAGCTGTCGTTGCCGGCGACCGGCGGGTGGTTCAGCCGGGCCACGACGAGGCTGTAGGACTGGCTGGCGTACAGCCCGGTCGGATCGGTGACCCGCACGGCGACAATATTGGCGCCGACCTGGGCATGGCCGGGCGTCCAGGCGATCAGGCCGGCGCCGCTGATGGTCATCCCGGCCGGCGCGGTGTCGAGCGTGTAGGCCAGGCTGCCGCCCTCGGGATCGCTGGCGACCACCTGGTAGCTGTAGGGCTGGTTCTCCACGGCGGCGGTAGGCGCCGACGAGGTGATGGCGGGCGGGCTGCCGAGTCCGCTGGCGGCCAGGCGGTCATGCGCCGCCAGGACGTTGGCGAGGCCATAGCCATAGCTGTTGTCCGCCCCGGCGACGCCGAGGTCCTGGGCACTGGCGGTCAGGGCCGCCTCCAGGTCGGCCACCGAGGCGGCGGGGAAGGCGGCAGCGAGCAGGGCCATGGCACCGGCGACGTGGGGCGCGGCGAAGGAGGTTCCGGACACGGTCGCGTAGACCGGCAGGCCACCGAAGGAGAGATCGCTGGTCACCACGTTGACGCCGGGGGCGGCCAGCTTGGGAAACACCGTGCCGTCGCAGCCCGAGGGCCCGCGGCTGCTCTGGCTACCCACCACCAGGCCGCTGTCGACCGCGCCGGCCGAGTAGCCCGAGGGGTTGTTGGCCGGGCTGACGCTGGAGGCGTCGGCGGGGCCGTCGTTGCCGGCCGCGAACACCACGGCGATGCCGGCCGCCTTGAGGGCGGCGATGTCGTCGTTGAATTCCAGGTTGCAGGCGCCCAGAACGCCGCCACTCAGGCCCCAGGAGGCGTTCACCACGTCGGGGGCGTCTGAGGTGGCGGGATTGCCGTCGGGATCGAGCAGCCACTGGAAGGCCAGGTGGATCCGGCTCAGGCTACCCTGGCCGGCATCGTCGAAGATCTTGGCGGCGATCCAGCGCGCGTCCGGCGCCACGCCGATGGTCGCGCCGCTGGCCGCGCCGCCCACCATCAGGCCCATGGTCTGGGTGCCGTGGCCGTCGGCGTCGTAGGGCGTGGCATGCTGGCCGGCGGGATCGAACCAGCTGTTGCCGCCGCCGCGCCATTTGCCGGTCAGGTCGGGATGGTTGGGGTCCACCCCGGTGTCCATGTTGGCGACCGTGATGCCGGTGCCGGTGTCGCCCAGCGCCCATAGATCGGGAACGTGGATCGCGCTCAGGTTCCAGCCCGGGTTGATCGGGGCCGACTGGGTCGTGGTGCCCAGGGCCACCGGGGCGTCGTACTGGATGCGGCCGACCGCCGGTCCGCGGGCCAGGCCGGCGACGGCGCTGGCCGGCACGGTCGCGGCGAGGCCGTTGATCAGCCAGAGTTGCCGGACATTGCGGGCGCCGGACTGGCCGAGCTGCCCGGCGAAGGGCCGCTGGACCTGGTCGGCCTTGGCCTTCAAGGCCATCAGCAGCCGGCCGTCGCGCCGGCGGCGGTCGTGGACCTCGAAGCGCCGGGGCTCGACCCGGTCGGCGAACTGGATGATCACCGGGATCGCCTCACCGGGCTCACGGGCGGCCACTTCCCGCTGCAGCTCCGGGGCGATGACGCCGGCCGGGGCCAGGGCTGGCAGCACGGCAAGAACGACCGTGGCCAGCAGGCGCTGAGTCGTCTTTTCCATGATGCCCTCCTCTCAGGTCATTGGACCGTGACGTCGGCGATCCGGGTACCGTCGACCGCCAGCTTGAGCGTGTCGCCCGCCTTCACCGCCCGGCCCGGATTCACGAACAGGATGAAATAGTCGCGGTCGGTGTAGACCGCGTAGTTGCGCGAGGTCTGGCGCATGCCGCCGATGACCGGCGATTGCGGCACGCCCAGTTGGGCGCCGTGGGCCTCGTCGACCAGGGTGACCTTCTTCTTGGCGTCGAGCAGGAGCTTCGCCTTGGCCGGATCGAGGACGCGATAACGCAGGTCCAGGATGTAGCCGTGCGCGGACAGGTGCAGGCCGTCGACCCGGATGCCGCTGGCCGCGGCGGTCGCCAGCGGGTCCGGCGACACGGCGACCGGCGCGGGCCGGGCAGCGCCCAGCTTCATTCCGGACGATGCCGGATCACTGGCGCACCCGGCCAGCAGCAGCACAGTCATGGCGACCAGCACGGCCCCCAGGAATCCGAGAAAGGGGGCGGTCAGATTCGTCTTCATGGTCATACCTCCAATTCGTGAGCGGATCCCGCACCGATCGGCGGGATCCGGCGGATCGCCTATTGCACCGTCACCGTCACGGTGACCCAGCCCTGGCCCAGGTTGTTGGTGTTCGACGTGGTCGAACCCGACTCCTTGCCGAGCTTGTCCTTCACTCGGTAGCGGAAGACATCGGTGCCGGCGAAGTTGTAGGGCGGCACATAGGTCACGCTGCCGCCGGCGATGGTCACGATGCCGCCGATGCTGGTGGTCAGGGTCGTGGTGCTGCCGCCGTTGGTACCGTTGGCCTGGTTCCTGACCCGGGCCACCGCCAGCGGCAACTGGTTCGCCACGTCGATGGTCTGGCTATCGGGATCGCTGTCGTTGCTGACCAGGTTGAGCGAGAGCGGCTGGTAGTAGCCCGCCCCGGTGCGGCAGGTCGAGCCACTCAGGCGAGTGGTGCAACGCGGTACCGCCAGGGCATCGGCGGCAGCGACCGGGGCGCGGTTGAGCGCCACCGTGATGGTGGCCGTGGCCGTGCCGCTGGCCGCATTGCTGGTATCCAGTGCCTGGTAGGTGAAGCTGACCGTGCCCGTACTGCCGTTGCCCGTGCCGGCCGGGGCCAGGGTGAAGCGGCCGTCGGCGTTGAGGGTCACCCGGCCGATGGTTGCCGCCGTGGTGTGCAGGGCATTGCCGTCCGGATCGGTGTCGTTGGCCAGCACGCCGGGTGCCGCCACGACCTGGGTCAGTCCGGACGAGAGCGGATGGGCCACGGCGGCATAGCTGTCGTTCCTGGCCGTGGGCGGGCTGTTCGGCGGCGGGGACACCGCGATGCTGAAGCCCTGGTCGTTGAACAGGGTGCCGTCCGTTGCCCGCACGCTGACCGGATAGCTGCCGGCGGCGGCCGGCGTCCAGCTGACCAGGCCGGTGCTGGCGCCGATGACCATGCCGGCCGGGAAGCCGGCATTGAGCGAATAGCTCACGGCATCGCCGTTCGGGTCGGTGGCATGGGCGGTATAGCTGTAGGGCATGCCGGCCGTCGCCGTGAGCACCGGGGTGCTGTCGAACACCGGCGCGGCAGGCGTGGCGGCGGCCGGCGTGACGTCCAGGTAGGCCAGCATGCCGCCGCCCTGGGCGCCGTTGTTGGTATCGAACAATCGGCTGTCGAAAATCGGGTAACGGGTGGTCGCCGCCACGTTGGGCGGGTTCAGCACCACGTCCAGGGTCTTGCCGGGGGCCAGGAAGGCGGTGTACTGCTGGCGCGGGTTGCTCAGGAAGGGCGCGGGATTGCCGTCCTCGGCGATCATCCGCCAGTACTGGCCGTTGATGGTCGGCACGTGGCTCTTTAGGCTGGCGTTGAGGAAGCGTACCAGGGAGTTCTGCCCCGCCGGCACCGTCGCGATCGGGCTCAGGTCGGCATCCGGATAGGCCTTGCCGTTGATCAGGAAGTATTTCGGGTGGTATTCCAGGGTGCTGGTCATGTTGCCGCAATTGGGGTTGGCGATCGGACACGGACCGAAGGTGCCATTGTTGACGGCGTCGTGCAGGGCCGGATCGATCTCGCTGTAGAGCAGGGTCATCTGGCTGCTGTAGACGATGTCGGTGCCGCCCTGGCGGTAGGCCACGTTGCCAGCGGCGGCATCCTTGCTCAGGCTGCCGTACAGGCCCATCTGGACCTGAACCTGGGGATGGCTGCCGCTTTCATACAAATAGGTACCGGGCTTGAGCGCGGCCCAGGCGTAGTCGGCTAGGCCGCCACCGGCGGCCGCCTCGTGGGTGAAGGAGCGCACCCGCTTGCTCAGGTCGGCGCCGCGCGGCCCGGAGGTGCCGTCGGTCCAGACCGGGACAGGGTCGCTGATCGCCTGGCCGGGGATCACCAGCGAGGTGGGCTCAGGCAGGGTGTTCTTGAGATGCACCGTGAGGCTGCCGTCGGCAGGAAGCACGGTCAGCGCGGGGCCCGGCACGGTGACCGGGCCGCAGGACGCGAAGCTTGCCGTGCAGCTGGCGTAGCCCCACATCGGCACCCCCATCACGCTGGTGGTGCCGGTTTGCAGCCAGTATTCGGCGGCCAGCGCCTGCCCGACCGCGAACGGCAGGGCAGCGAGCAGGAAGACCTGGGCGTGGTACTTGGATTGATCGCGTTTCATGGCGGGTCTCCCTTAATCGCTGATTGGGACGTTCGGCGCTTCGATGATCAGGAAGGTCTTCATGCCACCGGGGAACACGTTGTTGGTGGTGATTTCCTTTTCGTTGTGCGAGTGCCAGATGTGGAAGTAGCCGCCGTTCTCGTTCTGGCCCGGGTGCCCCTGGGGCAGGACGCCGAACCGGCCGAGGTAGGGACTGCCGCTGTAGTACTCGCCGAATTGCACGTCCTGCTGGTTGGGCAGGATCACCGGGAACGGCTTGCCGTGGTCGGCGCACCATTCGTGGGTGGTCGGGTCGAGGCCATCCGCGCCCGGCGCGCAGGTGTGGCCGTTGTCGGTGCCATAGATGTCCCAGCCGATGTTCTTGCCGGTCCACTCGAACACCAGGTCCATGGTCTGGCCCGGGATGGAGCGGATGGTGAAATCCGGCGAGCTCAGGTCGGGGCCGCCGTTGGGCACGCTTTCCAGCACCCGGGCGTCGCGGGCGATGGGCAGCATGTGGGCGCCGTGGTGGTGGAAGGGGTGCAGGTCGCGCCCGGCGCTGATCTCGCGGATCAGCACCTTCTCGCCCGGGTGCATGATCGGCGCCGCGTTGTAGGGCTGGTTGGGCAGCCACCAGGCGCCGGCGTCGACCAGGGTATCGGGCGAGTTGCGGCCATTGATGAACCAGAGGGTGGCGTAGTAGCCGCTGGTGTCGATGCTCGACAGGTCGAGCGGGGTGTTGTTGAGCCGCGCGTTGTTGACCAGGGCATACATCTTGTCGTGGATCACCGAATCCATGTCGGTCAGCATCAACAGGAACTCGCGCTCGAAGGCGGTCCCGGGCTGGCCATAGGCCTTGCGGTTGGCCGAGGGCGTGCCCGACGGCGTGGCGGCGTCGAACCCGGCCGGGCGCACGATGAGCGCCCCCACCAGACCCATATCCACTTCAAGGGAAGGACTGCTGCCGCTGTGGTAGCGGTAGGTGCCGGGCTGGCTGGCGACGAAGGTGTAGGTCAGGCCGACGGTCGGCGCCGCTGCCGTGCCGGGCTTGACCTCCTTGGTCAGCAGGCCGTCCTGGCAGTTCGCCACCGGGGCACAGGAGGCGGTGACGCCCGACTGGCCCGGGAAGACGATGGAGACCGGCACCGGCAGGGTATTGCCGAGGTTGACGGTGACCGTATCGCCCTGGTTGACGATCAGGGTCGGCCCGGGATATTGCATGGTGCCGGTCGTGGCGTCGGCGTAACCCCAGGCATAGATGGTGTTGGCATCGCCGGTGACGATCTGGCCATCCTTGGCCACCAGGTTGAAGGTGGGTGTGGCCGCGATACCGGTCAGCCCGTCGATCCGGGCCTGGGCCTGGCCACCATGCATCAGCAGGACGACCATAGCCGAGGCGATGGGCCCGCTCAGCGCGCTCTTGAGTGTTTTCATGTCATCGCTCCTGTGTCTCAAGCCCCGGGCGCGCTGATGACGATCTCGGTCATCATGCCGCCGTTGTCATCCTGGTTGTTGCTCAGGAAGTTGAGGTTGGTGGTGTAGAGGAAGTAGGTGCCGGGCGCCACGCCGGCGGTGTCGATCATCACCTCGACCGACTCGCCGCCGCCCAGGGTCACGGAGGCGGTGTCGTAGTAGAGGTCCTTGCCGGTGGGGCCGCGCAGCTGGCGGGCACCGCCCCCCACCACCTTCATGGGCAGGCCGAGCGCGGTCACCGTGTAGTAGTCGGCCACGCCCAGGTTGGACAGCCTGATCAGTAGCCGGTCGCCCTGGACCACCTTCTTGTCGGCGCTGGCGCCGCCCCCCACCAGGGCGCTGATCTTCTGCGACTGGTAGGTGGTGTCCGGGGTGTAGTCCGGGTTCTGGGTCGGCGGCAACGGATCGGGGTTGACCGTGTCCGGATAGCCGCGCCCGTTGATCATGGGATAGATGGTCCTGATCTCGTTGAAGGGGATCGGCTGGACCATAAAATCGGCATCGTGGGTCGCGATATCGAAGGCGGTCAGTTGCAGGACCGCCTCCTTGTCG
>JAAXVP010000048.1:7044-15045 GCA_013335435.1 Thiobacillus sp.
GGGAGTGTGGGTGGAGCCGTCGCCATCGTTGTAGACGAAGCGGGTATAGGTCTTGCCGTTGTAGACCTTGGGCGTGCCGTCCTGCAGCGGCCGGACGAACAGCTGGCCCTGCATGCCCATCTCGATGTGCTCGGTGGCCTCGAAGTGGCAGTGGTACATGTAGGTACCGGGCTCGTTCAGGTTGTAGAAGTAGGTGAAGCTGGCGCCCATGTTGGGCGTGAACGACGGTTCGGGCACGCCGTCGAAGACCGGCGCCTGGTTGGCGAAGCCATGGAAGTGCACGCTGTGGGCATCGAACAGATCGGGCCGCGCCACCATGCCGACGTTGCTCAGGGTCAGGTAGAACTTGTCGCCTTCCTTGAGATCCAGGGTCGGCGCGACGAAGTTGGCCTGGGCCAGGTCCAGCGCCACCTGGTCGGGCGCCTTGCCGGTGACGTCCTCGAAACTGAAGATATACATCTGGCGGCCGTCGGCCATGGTGGCGAAGCCATCCCCGGCGGTGAGGTGCTTGCAGTACACATTGGGCTGCGGGTTTTCCGGGATCCCGTCGCCGTTGGTGTCACCCGGGCACTGTACGAAGATGGCGGCATGGGTCTGGGGGGCCGCCAGGCCGCAGGCGGCCAGCGCGAGCGGCAGGAGCAGTTTGCGGAATTTGGCTGTCTTCATGATGCGACTCCTTCTCTTCTGTCGCCGCCGGGCATCCGCCCGGCGGAGAGGCTGGTCGTGCTCGACCTCCCTATTGGCCGGACAACACCACCGACTGCGGGCTGTTCAGGCCGTTGTGGACCAGGGTCAACGCCCCCCGGCGCTGGTTGTTGTTGTTCGGGTTGAAGGTCACGTTCACCGTGCAGGTACCGTTGACCGGGAGGGTCTGGCCGGAACAGCTATCGGTACCCTTGCCGAAGCGCGGGCCGCTGACCGTCGCCGAGGCGATCACCAGGGGTTGCGTACCGGTATTGGTGACCGTCACGGTTCGTGTCGCCGTCGTGTTGGTGGCAATGTTGCCGAATGCCACCGGGTTGGGGCTGAAGCTCGCGGTACCAAGCAGGATGGTGTCGGTGTCGGTGGCGCTGTTGTTGGCCGTGACGACATCCACCACCGTGTTCGGCGCCGCTACCGACGCGGTATTGCTCAGGCTGGTCGCGGTGCTGCTGACCGTGCCGGTCGCCGTGAAGGTGACCGAGGCATTGACCGCGAGGGTACCCAGGGTCTTGTTGATGTTGCCGGTACCGCTGTTGCCGGTCGGGCCGCAGCCGGCGCCCGCACAGGTCCAGTTCCAGCTTGCCGAGGTGATCCCGGCCGGCCGGGCATCGGCGACCACCGCGCCGGTCACCGGGGTCGGGCCGAGGTTGCTGACGACGATGTTGTAGGTCACGCTGGTACCGCGCGTCACGCTGGTCTGGCCATCGCTGTTGAAGATGGCGAGATCGGCGCGGGGCAGCGAACGCTCGTCGGCGCCGATGTCGATGGCGCTGGCCGGGCGCGGATCGCTGTCGAAGTCGGAGACCGGGACGCCGTTGCCGGTGACGCGGCTCAGCCCGACATTGACCGCCGGCGAGGCGTCGCTGGCCAGGTGGTAGTCGCCATAGAGCGGGCAGTTGCTCTGCGAGGCCGGCTGACCGTTGGTGTCGGTCGGGGTCAGGCAGTTCCAGGGCGTCAGCGGGCCGAAGCGGATGTCGATGAAGTTGCCGCCTTCATCGGTGGTCGCCGCGGTCTGGATCAGCGTGGTGTAGCCAGGGATGATCGGGGCCGGCTTGGCGCTGCCGTTGAAGTAGGCCGAGACAAAGCCCGGGTCGGCCTCCAGGTTGCTGTTGTTCTGGTAGCCGTCGGTGCCCAGGAGGGCGGACAGGATGCTGTGGTCCGGGATCAGCTTGTCGACGCCCGCACCGACATACTTGTTGGCGTAGCTGCCCTGGGCGGCCGTGCCGAGCACCGCGAGGTCGACGTAGTTGGGCGCGGTCCCGGCCGGCGAACCGGTGTTGCAGGAACCATCCGCATTGGCGTCGAACAGGCCGTACTCGCCCGGGCCGGGGCCGGTCACCGCCCAGCAGAACGAGCGGTTGTGCCAGACGATCTCGTTGTGCAGGACCGGGTTGGAAAACCGGTTGGCGGTCCGCAAGGTGCCGGTCAGCCGGCTGGTGATCGCGCTGCTGGTGGCGAACGAGACCAGGCCGGCCGGTTGCGGCTGCGACACGGTATCGCCGGCGTTGGCGAAGGACTGCATGTTGGTCGCCGTGCTGTCGTTATTGGCGATGGTGTTGTTGCTGGCGTTCACCTTGAGGGCGTCGACCAGGGCCACGCCGCCACCGGCATAGGCGGCAACGTTGTCTACGATCATGTTGTTGGTCAGGGTGACCTGGTTCCAGGGCGTGGTACTGGTCGGCGAATTGCCGACATCCAGACCGTTGACCTGGGCCAGGCGGACACCGCCGCCGGCGCCGGCACCGGCGTTGTTGCCCTGGATCAGGTTGGCGTCGATGGTGACGTTGCCGGTGCCCGGGGACAGGCCGGTGGCGTCGAGCGAAGCCAGGCCGCCGACGTAGATGCCGGCGCCGGTCGCATTCAGGCTCTGGTTGAAGGTCTGGTTGAAGATGACCTTGTTGTTGACGATCTTGCCGCCGTTGGAAATGCCCAGGTGACCGATGCCGCCGCCATCCGCCATGGAGAAGTTGCCGCAGATGTAGTTGTTGGCGACCTGGTAGCTGCCGGCGCCGTTGCCGATCGAGACGCCACCGCCGCCGCCAGCCTCGGTACTGCCGTTCTCGGCGATCCAGTTGTGGTGGATGTTGACGCCGACGGTGCATGACTGGCCGGGCAGGCAGCCGTTCTGGCTGTTGGTGTAGCCGCCATAGGCCGTGTTGGTATCGTCCAGGAGGGCCGTGTGACCGATTCGGACGCCGCCGCCGTAGGTGCCGTAGTTGCTGACGATGCGGTTGTTGCTGACCTCCAGGAAGCGGGCGTAGCCGCTGGCCAGGATGCCGCCGCCGGCATCGGCGCCGGTGATGGTGATGCCGTCGATGCGGGCACGATCGGTGCTGAAGTGACCGTCTGTCCCGGTCGTCGTGGCGCGGCCGACCACCAGCACGCCGGGGCCTTCCTCGGCGCCGAACAGGAGCGGCTCGTTGTTGGAGACATTGAGGCCGAGCACCTGGCCGGGCAGCACGTCGAAGGTCCGGTTCGGTCCGGGGTTCAGGGTGTTCTGGCCGGTATCCGGGTCGATCACCGGCGGATTGGCCGGGGTGGCGTCGATCTTGCGGTTGACCAGATCACGCCATTTCTTGAGCCCGGTGGTGCCGATCTTGGCCGCGTTGATGGTGGTGGACATGGCGCCCCAGCCCTGAAGCTTGATCCGCTTGTCCATGATCACGTACTCGTTGTAGGTACCAGGCGGCACCATGACGATATCGCCGTCGTGGGTGAGCGGATCGTCGATCACGGCCTGGATGCTGCCGCCGGCGGGCACCTGGTGAACGGTTCCGCCGACCTGAACGGTAATGCCCACGTCCGAGGTCATCGAGCCGGCGCCGCTGCCGCGGGTCACCAGGAGTTCGCCGGTGCTGGCGCCGGACGGCACGGTGACCTGTATCAGGTCGTTGGTCCAAGTGTTGACGGTCAGTGGCACGCCGTTGAGGGTGACGCTGCCCGCCGCACCGAAACCGTAGTCGCGCATCAGGGTCTTGGTCGAGCCGGCCACGGCCGGGTCATAGTAGGGATTGGGCACTTCGACATTGCCCGCCGACACCAGGGTCAGGGTGCCGCCCCCGGCCGGGACATAGGGGCCGCTGGCATTGGCGCCGGTGACGCTGTAGATCATCGGGGTGGCGTTGGCCAGGTCGCAGTCGAGCGGGTTCTGGCTGCGGCCGGCGAAGGCGGCGACCGGTACCACCGGGGTGTCGAGGTAGGTGGTCTTGCCGGGCAGGTATTGCAGGGTGTAGCAGAACTGGCTGTACTGGCGGTTGAAATAAGGGTCGATCACCATCTTGATCAAGCCGGTATTCGGGTCGATGGCGCCGCTCGGATCGGGTATCGGGCCTGGCGAGTTCATTCACGCCACCATCATGCTGGGCTGCACGCCGGAGGGGAACGGCGGGTTGATGGTGAAGCTGGACGGCACCAGGAAGTTGTAGGAGCCGAACTCGTCGGCATAGACGCGCGAGATCTCGCGCCCGGTCCAGTCGCTGATCGACACCGGCAGGTGCGGCGGGGCATGCTTTTCGCCGAAGGTGGGGGCGTTGACATCAAACTCGCTCGACAGGTCGTCGAGGATGAAGCCGACGCCGTGGCCGGCCACCGGGGCCTCGGTGTAGAGGAAGAAGTTGGGCGCGGCGTTGCGGCCGGGCTGCATGTCGACGGCCTTCATGTCGCACTTCTTCCAGGTCGCCGCCGGGTTGGCCGGGTTGTACAGCGGATTCGGATCCTGAACGGCCGGGAACAGGGTCAGGTACTGAGGCACCGGCAGGTCCATGCCGACGCAGGCATTGGGTTCGGCGAGGGGTGCCGGGGCCAGGGTGTCGCCGAAAGTGACGTTCTTGTCGCCGTTGCCCTGGTGGAAATATCCCGGGGGCGCCACGGCCTCGACGATATATTTGACGTTGGGCAGGTTGCTCTGCCCGGCCACGCTGCCGAAGGCATAGCCGCCGTCGAAGACCGCCGGACGCAGCTGGTTCCAGGCGCGCAGGCCGTCGTAGCAGTCGAGCGCGAAACCGGCATCGCTGCCGTAGGGGATGGTATAGGCACCGCTCGGGCCGGTCGGGCAGTTGGTCGGCAGGGCGTCGTCCCAATCGTCGGTCTTGCCCAGGCCAACATAGGGCGCGCCGCCGTTGTCGGGGTTGCTGCCCCAGGTGAAGACGTCGCCGTAGCTGAATTCGGTGGCGCCGCCGGTGCGGCTGCGCTTGCGGTCCTCCGGCCCCATGGCGGGGGCAGCCAGGCCGCAGGAGGCGGGATCGCGCCAACAGAACGGATAGTTGTCGACATCGGGCGGGTCATATACATAATCGTTTCCGCCGGCCAACGCCGGGCTGCTCAGGCCGCCCGCCTCACAAGTGCCGTTGCCCAGGGCGCCCGGCTTGTCTGGCTTGCCGTCGCCATCGCAGTCCAGGAACAGGTTGACCTGGACGCGCGGGATGCCGGGTTCCCAGGTCTCCGCTGTGCCGTTCTTGGGATCATCTTCCGCCCGGGTGATGCCGTACTGGACGATGCCGGCAATCCCGCCGTTCTCGTCGCCGACATAGGCCTTCTTGCCCCATTCGATATGGTTGGTCTGACCCAGGAAGGTCTGCATGCCTTCCAGCAGGATCACGCCCTGCTCGACCCGGTAGGGCATGGTCTGGCCCACCGAGGTGCACAGGTTGGGGCTGGCGGCGGTATTGGCGTCGACGTCGTCCTGGGTGCAGGTCTGGGTCTGCGGAGTGAGCTTGTTGAACGACGGCGTGGTCCAGCCGTTGTGGGCCGGCACCGGACCGCCGGCATCGACCGTGATGGTGGCGCCGGTGGCCTTGAAGCGGCCGTAGTCGACCTCGGCGATCATCCAGTTGAAGAACGGGAACACCTCGTTGAAGCTGAAGGTGCCGTCCTTCTTGGTCAGGGTCGACTGGTAGATGCTGCCGTCGCGGAAACGGATGTTGAGGGCCTGGTCGGCGATCCCGGTCAACGGGGCCTCATCCGGGAAGCCGTTGCCGTTGCCGTCGAAGAACACCCGCCCCTCGTATTTCGCGAACCAGCTGAACACCGGCACGTCGCCGAGCGCCTTGGTACCCGCCGCGGCCTCGGCCGGGGTGACGGTGATGGTGGCGGTGGCGATGATCGCATCCAGCGCCTCGTCCCAGACCACCAGTTCCCAGTCCCCAGCCGGTACGTTGGGGATGGCGAAGGTGCTGTCGGCGTTGCAGGGAGCGGCGTAGAGCGCACGACCACCAGCCGGCTCATTGAGACCGACCCAGCACTGCGGTACCGGTTCACCGTTATAGAAGGTGTAGTCGGGCGGTCGCGAGTTGTGGATGCTGGTGACCCGGCCGGTGACCGAAGTGGTGCCGTTGAGCACCGGCGTGGTGCCATTGCGGGCGATGAAGCCTGAATGGGTGAAGCCGGTGAAGACATGGTGGCCCGGGGGGCCGAATTCCTGGAAGAACTTGGGCTCGCCGTTCTTGACCCAGGCATCGTCACCCTTGGTGCCCTCGATGGTGGTGGTCTGGTGCCAGTCGGATCCGGCCGGCGGGATGATCTGGATGGTGTACTTGGCCGGGTAGAGATTCTTGATCGTGGCGGTGCCGTCCGGGCCGGTCATGATGATGCCGCTGCCGCGTGTCACCACGGTCGGGCTACCGGCGGCGTCGAGCACCGGCTGGCCGTCAGGGCCGTATTGATAGGTCGTGCCCAGCGGATTACCGAAGGCGTCCTGGGTCACCTGGCCGCCGGAGCCGCCGTAGGTGCCGCCGGCCTCGGTCAGGAACACCGTGAAGCCGGCCAGGCCCTGTTCCTGGGGCAGGTCGGGCGCGGCGTTGAGCGGGCTGTTGTCCTCGAACGCGAAGATCGAGATTTGCGCGGTCGGCACCGGATACTTGTTCACGTATACCGTCGCTGTTCCGTTGCCGGCGGCATCGAACACGACCGGGGCGCCGCCCATGGCGTAGCCGTCGTCGGGCAGTACCGACACGTAGTAGCGCTTGGCCGGATCGACGTCAGGCAGTGCCTGGTACTTGCGGTCGGGGTCAAGACATGCGATCGGATTGTCGGGGTCGGCGCAATCGTTGCCGATCAGCGGGTTGCCAGCCACCATCTTCCCGGCTGCCACAACTGGCATATAGCTGGAATGGAAGCTGAACGAATAATTGTTGCGCGTGGCGTGCTGTCCCGGCACGGAGGCCTTGGTGGCATCCTCCTCGACCGTCCAGCGGTAACCAGTTACCGGCGTACCGTCCGCGCCGATCACGTTAAGCGTCAGCGGCGCCGCCAGCGAATAACCGGTCATGGTATAGACCGAACTTATCAGCAGGGCCCCAGCCGACAAGCGCCAGATGTTGTTTTGCGCGCGGCTGGACTCGCCGGTCTTGCTCTTGGAGTTCTTAACCATTTTGGCCTCCATACTCTCGTCAACATGCGTCATTCGGCGATCTGGAATCACTCCGTGGCGGTCTTGGCCATGGGGTCCGAATCCATGCTGTCAGTGTATGGACGGGGGCTGAAATGACACTTCAAGGAAGGCCTTAGCCCGCTGGAATGGCACCCCACTTGATCCGGTGGGATTAGCCGTAGGCAAAACTGCCTATGTAGTCGTTTTCTACGGTGTTGGCCGGTGCCGCGACCTGAAAACTGGGCTCAGGCCTGGATCAGCCAGTGATCGACCAGCAAGGCAGCGAACAGCCAGCCGAGATAGCGGATCGACCAGGCGAAGGCCCGCCGCGCCATGGCCGCGTCACCGTCGCGCCAGAGCCGCCAGGCGTAGGCCAGGAACACCGCGTTCAGGACCAGCGCGGCCGCCGCGTAGAGGCCGCCGCTCATGCCGACCGCCACCGGCAGTGCGGTCACCGCCGCCAGCAGCAGGGTGTAGAACAGGATGTGCAGGCGGGTGTAGTCCTCGCCGTGAGTGACCGGCAGCATGGGCAGGCCGGCGCGGGCGTAGTCCTCCTTGCGGTAGAGCGCCAGCGACCAGAAATGGGGCGGCGTCCAGGCGTAGACGATGAGGAACAGCAGCAGGGCCTCGGGGCCGACCTGGCCGGTCATGGCCGCCCAGCCGAGCAGCGGCGGCATGGCCCCGGAGGCGCCGCCGATGACGATGTTCTGGGGCGTGGCCGGCTTGAGCAGGACGGTGTAGACCACCGCGTAGCCGATGAAGGTGGCGAAGGTCAGCCAGGCCGTGAGCGGATTGACCCAGCGGTAGAGCAGGAACAGGCCCAGGCTGGCCAGGCCGCCGGCCAGCGCCAGGGCCTCGGCCGAGGTCACCCGGCCGCGCGGCAGCGGCCGGGCGCGGGTGCGCGCCATCAGGGCGTCGAGGCGCTGCTCGAC
>JAAXVP010000049.1 GCA_013335435.1 Thiobacillus sp.
GCGCTCGCCCAGGGCCACCGCCATGCTGCCGGTCAGGGTGGCGAAGTCGATCATGGCGGCCGGCTTCTCCTTGGCCGCCAGGGCCAGGGTGTCGGCCAGGACCATGCGGCCCTCGGCGTCGGTGTGAACCACCTCGATGGTGGTGCCGTTGAGCGCCGTCACTACCTCGTTCTGGGTGTAGGCCTCGGGCGACAGATGGTTCTGGGCGATGGCCAGCCAGACCTCGAGTTGCACCGGCAGTTGCAGCCGGGTCGCGGCGAGCAGGATGCCCAAAGCCACCGCCGAGCCGTTCATGTCGTCGTGCATGTTGTGCATGTAGCGGGCCGGCTTGAGGTTGTGGCCGCCGGTATCGAAGCAGATGCCCTTGCCGATGATGGCCACCGTCTGCCCCCTCCCCCGCTTGCGGGGGAGGGCTGGAGTGGGGGGAGCGTAGCTCAATCGAACGATGGCCGCATCCTGGTGCCCGCTGCCCCGCGCCACGGCCAGGAAGGCCCCGGCCTTCAGCTTGGTCAGCTTGGCCGTGTCGTATTCCTCGATCCGCCAGCCCTCGGCCTTGGCCAGGGCCCGGATGCGCTTGCGATAGCTGGCCGGGGTGAGCAGATTGGGCGGCAGGCGGGTCAGTTCGCGGGTCAGCAGATTGCCTTGGGCGAGGGCCTGCTCGCGGTCGAAATCGGCCGCCCCGGCGCCATGCACGACGATGTGCCGGAGCCCGGCCTCGGGTTTCTCGGACTTCCAGTTGGTCAACGCGGTGCCGTTCAGCCAGGCGACGTGGACGGCGGCGCGTGCCGCCCGTTCACGGAAGGCCAGGTCGCCGTACACCGCGATCTCGATCCCGGCCGGGTTTTCGTCGAGCAGCGATTTCATGGCCTTGCGCAGTTGTTCGTGCCAGTCGAAGGCGGGCTTGGCGGCATCCAGGGCGACCCAGGCCGACAGGCAGCCGCCCGGCAGTTCCACCGCCAGGGGCGCCTTGCCGATCTCATCGGTCTTCTTGCCCCGGCGCTTCAGGGCGGCCTGGGCGACGGCATGGTCAGGGGCATCCTGCCAGTCCTTGCCCGTGGGGAGGATAATGAGCAGATGCGAGGTCTTTTTGCCCCGCCCGGCCATGATCTCCGGATGGGCCGATAGGCTCGCAAGCCGCATGGTTATTCGATTTGCATCGTACATTAGCAATCCATTCTATTTGTATCGTTAATACTCACTATTGAATTGACTTAAGGCTAGGCCACCCCGATAATTCGCCGCCGTGTGAGCCTCGGCTCTTATTGGATTGTACCGGGACCGCCTGATTGCGGAGCTTTCCCGCCCAACCGGAGAGTATGTATATGTCGATTTCCACCCCTGACATCGATCCTCAGGAAACCCGAGAGTGGCTGGACGCCCTCACCGCGGTCATCGAAGAAGAAGGCCCGGAACGGGCCCATTACCTGCTTGAGCAGCTGATCGACAAGGCCCGCCGTTCCGGCGCCTACCTGCCCTACAACGCCACCACGGCCTACGTGAACACCATCCCGGTGCACCACCAGGAAAAGCACCCGGGCGATACCGCCATGGAGCGCCGGATCAAGAACCTGATCCGCTGGAACGCCGTGGCCTGCGTCATGCGCGCCAACGAGAAGGCCCCCGGCGTGGGCGGCCACATCGCCAGCTTCCAGTCCGCCGCCACCCTCTACGACGTCGGCTTCAACCACTTCTTCCACGGTCCCGAGCACCCGACCGGTGGCGACCTGGTCTTCTTCCAGGGCCACTCGGCGCCCGGCATCTATGCCCGCGCCTACATCGAGGGCCGGGTCAGCGAGGACCAGTTCGGCAACTTCCGCCAGGAGGCCGGCGGCCACGGCATCCCGTCCTACCCCCACCCCTGGCTGATGCCGGAGTTCTGGCAGTTCCCCACCGTGTCCATGGGTCTGGGCCCGCTCCAGGCCATCTACCAGGCCCGCTTCCTGCGCTACCTGCACGACCGCGGCATCGCCGACACCTCCGGCCGCCATGTCTGGGCCTTCCTGGGCGATGGCGAGACCGACGAGCCGGAATCACTGGGCGCCCTCACCCTGGCCTCGCGCGAGAAGCTCGACAACCTGATCTTCGTGGTCAACTGCAACCTGCAACGCCTGGATGGCCCGGTCCGCGGCAACGGCAAGATCATCCAGGAACTCGAGGCCGCCTTCCGGGGCGCCGGCTGGAACGTCATCAAGGTGATCTGGGGCTCCTATTGGGATCCGCTCCTGGCCATGGACTCCAAGGGCCTGCTGCGCCAGCGCATGGAAGAATGCGTCGACGGCGAATACCAGAACTTCAAGGCCAAGGGCGGCGCCTACACGCGGGAAAACTTCTTCGGCAAGTATCCCGAACTCAAGGATATGGTCGCCGCCATGTCCGACCAGGACATCTGGCGCCTCAACCGGGGCGGCCACGATCCGCACAAGGTCTATGCCGCCTACGCGGCGGCGGTCAAGCACACCGGCCAGCCCACCGTGATCCTGGCCAAGACCGTCAAGGGCTACGGCATGGGCGCCTCGGGCGAGGCCCAGAACCCGACCCACCAGCAGAAGAAGATGGCCATGGAGGACCTGCGCGCCTTCCGGGACCGCTTCAACATCCCGATCTCCGACGCCGACCTGCCCAACCTGCCGTTCTACCGGCCGGCCGAGGACAGCCCGGAGATGAAGTACATGCGCGAACGGCGCGAGAAGCTGGGCGGCTACATGCCGGCCCGCCAAGCCAAGGCCGAGAGCCTCGAAGTGCCCGCCCTGTCGGCCTTCCAGGCCATGCTGGAGGCCACCGGCGAGCGCGAGATCTCGACCACCATGGCCTTCGTGCGCATCCTGTCCACCCTGCTGCGCGACAAGGCCCTGGGCCGCCGCATCGTCCCCATCGTGCCGGACGAGGCGCGCACCTTCGGCATGGAGGGCCTGTTCCGCCAGATCGGCATCTACTCCTCGGCCGGCCAGCTCTACGAGCCGGTCGATAGTGACCAGGTCATGTACTACCGCGAGGACAAGGGCGGCCAGATCCTCGAAGAGGGCATCAACGAGGCCGGCGCCTTCTCGTCCTGGATCGCCGCCGCGACCGCCTACAGCACCGTGGGCGTGCCGATGATCCCGTTCTACATCTACTACTCGATGTTCGGCTTCCAGCGCATCGGCGACCTCGCCTGGGCCGCCGGCGACTCGCGCGCCCGCGGCTTCCTGCTCGGCGGCACCGCCGGCCGCACCACGCTGAACGGCGAGGGCCTGCAGCACGAGGACGGCCATAGCCACCTCCAGGCGGCCATGATCCCGAACTGTGTGTCCTACGACCCGACCTTCCACTACGAGCTGGCCGTGATCGTCCAGGACGGCCTGCGCCGCATGGTCCAGGACCAGGAGGACGTGTTCTATTACCTCACGGTGATGAACGAGAACTACAGCCATCCCGGCATGCCCAAGGGCGCCGAGGCCGGCATCATCAAGGGCCTGTACCGATTGAGTGAAGGGGGAAGGGGGAAGGGTAAAGGGAAGAAGACCCAGCCCCGCGTCCAACTCATGGGCTCCGGCACCATCCTGCGCGAGGTCATGGCCGCCGCCGAACTGCTGGAGCAGGACTGGGGCGTCGCCGCCGACGTCTGGAGCGCGACCAGCTTCAACGAACTCCGGCGCGAGGCCCAGGAAGTCCACCGCTGGAATATGCTGCACCCGGACGCGAAGCAGAAGACCAGCTACGTCGAGGACTGCCTTGACGGCACCGAGGGCCCGATCGTCGCCTCGACCGACTACATGCGCGCCCTGCCCGACCAGATCCGGCCCTATGTGAAGCGCCGCTACGTCACCCTGGGCACCGACGGCTATGGCCGCTCGGACTCCCGCGAGGCCCTGCGCCGCTTCTTCGAGGTCGACCGCCACTACGTCGTCCTGGCCGCCCTCAAGGCCCTGGCCGACGAGGGCACGCTGCCGGCCGCCAAGGCCGCCGAGGCGATCAAGAAATATGGTTTGGACGCCGAGCGCGCCAACCCGGTGAACGTGTAAGGGAGACGAGGACATGAGCATCAAGGAAGTACTCGTCCCCGATATCGGCAGCTTCAAGGACGTCGAGATCATCGAGCTGATGGTCAGCGTCGGCGATGCCGTCGCCGCCGACGCCTCGCTGATGACCGTGGAATCCGACAAGGCCGCCATGGACATCCCGGCGCCCTTCGCCGGCACGGTCAAGGAGATCAAGCTCAAGGTCGGCGACAAGGTCTCGGAAGGTTCGCTGATCCTGCTGATGGACACCAGCAACGTCGACGCGCCCGCCTCCGCCGCGCCGGTGGTGAAGTCGTTCACCCCGCCGGCCGCGACCGTGGTCGCGACGGTGCCGCCGCCGTCCCACCTGGCCCCGGAAGTGCCGGCCCACATCCCGCCCAAGCACAGGCCCGACCCGGTCGGCGCCAGCGCGCAGTTCTGCGACGGCAAGCCGGCCCATGCCAGCCCGGCGGTGCGCCGCTTCGCCCGCGAACTGGGCGCCGACCTCTGCCGCGTCAAGGGCAGCGGCCCGCGCGGGCGAATTCTGAAAGAAGACGTCCAGAACTGGATCAAGGCGGAACTGGCCAAGCCGACCGGCGAGGCCATCGGCCTCGGCATCGCGCCGGCCCCGGTGGTCGACTTCGCCCAGTTCGGCGAGGTCGAGACCCAGACCCTGTCGCGGATCAAGAAGCTGTCCGGGGTCAACCTGCACCGCAACTGGGTCACCGCCCCCCACGTCACCCAGTTCGACGAGGCCGACATCACCGACCTGGAGGACTTCCGCAAGTCGATGACCGACGAGGCGGCCAAGCGCGGCGTCAAGCTGACCCTGCTGGCCTTCATGATGAAGGCGGTGGTCAACGCCCTACGCACCTTCCCGAGCTTCAACGCCTCGCTGGCGACGGACGGCGAGAGCCTGGTGCTGAAGAAGTACTTCCACGTCGGCTTCGCCTGCGACACCCCGGACGGCCTGGTCGTGCCGGTGATCCGCGACGTCAACAAGAAGGACGTCATGGACATCGCCCGCGAACTGGGCGAGTTGGCCGAGTTGGCGCGGGAGCGGAAATTGAAGGTCGACGCCATGCAGGGCGGCTGCTTCACCATCACCAGCCTGGGCGGCATCGGCGGCACCCAGTTCACGCCCATCATCAATTGCCCCGAGGTGGCCATCCTGGGCCTGTCGCGGGCCGAGATGAAGCCGGTCTGGAACAAGGCCGCGAAGCAGTTCGAGCCACGCCTGATGCTGCCGCTGTCGCTGTCCTACGACCACCGCGTCATCGACGGCGCCGACGGCGCCCGCTTCACCAGCCATCTGCGCCTGATGCTGTCGGACGTGCGCCGACTGTTGTTGTAAAGGGTCAAGGGAGAAGGGTGAAGGGTAAAATCCCTTCGCCCCACCCTTCACCCTTTACCCTTCCCCCTTCACAGAATTTCATGCCATGAGCAATCCCATAGAAATCAAGGTCCCGGACATCGGCAGCTTCAAGAATGTCGAGGTCATCGAAATCCTGGTCAATCCGGGCGACGCCATCGCCAAGGACGCCTCCCTGATCACCGTGGAATCCGACAAGGCGGCCATGGACATCCCCTGCCCGCTGGGCGGCGTGGTCGAGAAGCTGCTGATCAAGATCGGCGACAAGGTGTCGGAAGGGACGCCGCTGCTGATGCTGGCAGCAGAAGCGGCGGTGAAGGGTGAAGGGGAAAGGGAGAAGGGTGAAACCACCACTCCGCCCACCCCTTCCCCCTTCCCCCTCCCCCCTTCCAAAGTCGGCTCTGCCGACCTGCACGCCAATGTCCTGGTCCTCGGCGCCGGTCCCGGCGGCTACACCGCAGCCTTCCGCGCCGCCGACCTGGGCAAGCAGGTGGTCCTGGTCGAGCGCTATCCCTCCCTGGGCGGCGTCTGCCTGAACGTCGGCTGCATCCCGTCCAAGGCCCTGCTCCATGCCGCCAAGCTGATCACCGAGACCGAGGAGATGGCCGCCCACGGCGTCAGCTTCGGCAAGCCGACCGTCGACCTAGACCAGCTGCGCACATGGAAGGCCAAGGACGTGGTCGGCAAGCTGACCGGCGGCCTCGGCCAACTAGCCAAGCAGCGCAAGGTCACCGTGGTGCACGGCGTCGCAAAGTTCACCGGCCCGAACAGCCTGGAGGTCGCCAGCGCCGAAGGCAGCAAGACCATCAGCTTCGACCACGCGATCATCGCGGCCGGTTCCCAGGCTATCAAGCTGCCCTTCCAGCCCGACGACGAGCGGGTCATGGACTCCACCGGCGCGCTGGCCCTGGCCGACGTGCCCAAGCGTTTGCTGGTCATCGGCGGCGGCATCATCGGCCTGGAGATGGGCACGGTCTACGACGCCCTGGGTTCCAGGGTCACGGTCGTCGAACTGGGCGGCCAGCTGATCCCCGGCTGCGACGCCGATCTGGTCCGGCCCCTGCATAAACGCATGGAAAAGCGCTTCGAGAAGATCCTGCTCAACACCGGCGTCACCGCCATGAGCGCGGCGGCGGACGGCATCCACGTCACCCTCAAGGCCGGCGACAAGGAAGAAGCCCAGGTATTCGACCGCGTCCTGGTGGCCATCGGCCGGCGCCCGAACGGCAAGGCGATCAATGCCGAAGCGGCCGGGGTCAAGGTCGACGAGCGCGGCTTCATCGCCGTGGACAAGCAGATGCGCACCAGCGTGCCGCACATATTCGCCATCGGCGACATCGTCGGCCAGCCCATGCTGGCCCACAAGGCGGTGCACGAGGGCAAGGTGGCGGCCGAGGTGATCGCCGGTCACAAGGTTGAGTTCCAGGCCCTGGTCATCCCAGCCGTCGCCTACACCGATCCGGAGGTGGCCTGGGTCGGCGTCACCGAAACCGAGGCCAAGGAAAAGGGCCTGGCGTTCGAGAAGGGCGCCTTCCCCTGGGTGGCCAGCGGCCGCGCCCTGTCGCTCGCCCGCACCGAGGGCATGACCAAGCTGATCATGGACAAGGAATCGGGCCGGGTGATCGGCGCCGGCATCGTCGGCAGCCATGCCGGCGAACTCCTGGCCGAGGCGGTCCTGGCCATCGAGATGGGCGCCACGGCAGAGGATATCGGCCTCACCATCCACGCCCACCCCACCCTGTCGGAAACGATCTGCTTCGCCGCCGAAATGGCGGAAGGCACCATCACCGACCTGTTGCCGCCCAAGAAGCACTAGGCAATATCGCCGAAAAAAGGCCGTTTCCGCGGCCTTTTTTCATTAGCAGCAGAGCTTCACCCCGGTCCAGATCAAAGGCTGCCGCCCGGATTACGACAGTATTGACCCCAGCGATTAGCAAATGTCATTTTTCATTGCAGCGCTTGGTCAGATCTTCTAGCACGACTTGATCGAGCGTCACAGGATTGGCAAATGCCTTGGCGAAATCTCCAATCTTTGAGTTGTCCTTGATAGCCGCTTCGAGTGTTGCTTTCCACTTGGCGGCGCTGTCATTTCCCGCTGTTTCGTAACCACTCGCCAAAGAAGCGAAATAAACCATGATACGGCCTGCCTTGGCGTGCGCCTCCTTGCCAGCCTCCTTGTGGAACGTAATGACGGGTTCCTTACCATTCGGGTTCATCGCCTTGGCCAGGCTGTCCTGCTTCTGGAAGAGCAACCAGTTCAACCTGCCCAGACAGGGCTGTTTGAGGTCGTCCAACCTAGACTTCTCGCTGAAATTTCTAATTGGATCGAAATCCGGTGCCTTGATCTTGTCGTCGAGCTTGGCGTCCTTGATGTTTTTCGCCAAATCCGCCACGGCATCCTTCAATGCCTTGTCGGTCTCGCCCACCTTTGTGACCTGATCGCCCAAGGCCTTCGCCGCCGAGTTTGCATTAAGCTGATCCGACCCTACCTTGCCCAACTGGCTTCCCGCCAGTAGCGGCTGGATGGTGTCCATCTTTTTCAGCGCCTCGACAACCTCCTCCGGAGACATGTTGCCATGCTGAATGTTGTTGGCGATCTTGAACTTAGCCAGTGTTTTCAGACTGGTATCCAGGCCGGGGTTCGCCACTTCGCGGATGGAGGCCTGCGCCACCTGGAATCCCGTCATCACGCTGCACAAGCCGTGGTAGTACAGCGCATCCTTGATGGCGGCCTGTACCGGATAGTTGGCATAGTCCTTGGCCTGGCCCTTGGTCTGAATTTGCTGGTAGGCCTCGCGCTGTCTCTGGTCGATGCCGTCGGATATCACGTAGGCGGCAAGGTTGGCCATGTAATCCTGGTTGTATTCGGCGCGGATGCCGCTGAACACGGCCGATGCCCCCGACCAGTTTCCTGCGGCCTGGCCACTGACCAGGGCTCCGATGGTGCCCGTCAAGGTGCTCAAGGCCCCCAGGCCAAAATTGGTCCGGGAGAAGGTTCTTTGCAGGTTGGCCTTGAACACATTGCAGCGCTGGGTCGAGGCTGCGAGCATGCGTTCCTGCAAGGCATTGCGGGCAAGCTTGCCGGCGTCGGGGTCAGTACGGGCCGACAAGTCGAAGGCACGCTCGGCGCAATTCATCCTGTCGTCAGGATCGCCCTCATTGCAGGCGGCGACCGAGCCGTTTCCAGGTATATAAACAGCAAACAATTTTCCCAGGTCGATCTGCTCGAATTTCTCCCTATCCATATGGGTGAAAGGAGCGATCGTGTCCACCTTGCTGGTCTCGTTCATGTACTGTGACGGCGTCGTACTGCAACCGGTGGCGAGCAACCCCGCCAGCAGGACCGGGTAAGTGCGGTTGGAGTCATAGCGAACGGTACGTTTCATGATGTTCTCCCCTTAGCAATCACATCGATCAAGAATGCTGCCTTGCCATGCAGGCAAAGGCCTTCGACCGGGGCCAAATGCCTCCACTGATACAGAAATATCCACGGACCCATGCCTGGAAAAATCCTCGATGACCAGAGGAGCAGCGAGTCGTAGACCGCCTTCTGGCCATGCACACGGGAGGAATCACCCAGACGGAAGTGCAAGGCAGATAGGTGAAGGTGTCGTCGAAAGGATTCAGTCATTGCATGGGTTATATGACTTGCCAATTTTGCAATCTCCCAACCCCACGTATTTTTATAAATACATCACTTCACGATTAATTGTTTCATATAACAAGCTTTTTTCAATAACCCCCTGAAGCAGACAATAGTTGCCACCGAAGTTGTGCGGATTCGGCTCAAACAACGCAAAAGGGCCGCTAGAGCGGCCCTTTGTCATGGCGTCGATGGATTACCACATACCGCGTGGGCAGCTTCCGTCGGGACCGGGACCCATGCCGGGACCGCGCCCCATGCCCTGGCCCATGCCGGCACCCTGACCGCCTTGGCGCAATTGCCGCAGTTCGGTCATCTTGGCGAGTTGCTCGGGGGTCAGGATGGCCTGCAACCTGGTCTGCATCTCGGCCTGCATGGCGGCACGCATTTCGGCGCGCTGCTTGGCCTTTTCGGCGAACAGGACCTTCATCTTTTCCTGCTGCTCGGGCGTCAGATCGAGGACGCGGGCCATGTATTCGGGGTTCGGACCGCCGCGCATGCCCTGGCCGGGGCCATAACCGAAGGCCATGGCGCTGGGGATGGCAAGCAACATGGCGAGTGCGATCAGTGTCTTTTTCATGATGTGCTCCTTGTGCTGGTGGATGACGAGGACTTCTTACCGTCCTTGATTCACAGCTTAGGGAACGAAGGTGCAGGAAACGTGCAAGGAATTAGGAAGTTATCGTTGAACACCGCCCCCTCTCCCCCAGCCCCTCCACCTCGAGGGGCTGGGGTGCGCGGCAGCGCGGGTGAGGGTGGAGTCTGTCAGGCCAACTCGTACCGATAACCCGCCCCATACACCGAGTGGATCAGCTCGACCTGCGGGCAAACCTCGGCCAGTTTCTTGCGCAGTTTCTTGATGTGGCTGTCGATGGTGCGGTCGGAGACGATGCGCTGGTCGCTGTAGATGCGGTCCATCAGTTGGCCGCGCGAGAAAATGCGGCCCGGCTCGCGGTACAAGGTGGCGAACAGGTGGAACTCGACGGCGGTCAACTCGACTTCGCCAGACGTCGAACGGACCCGGAAACCAGCCTCGTCCAGGATCAGGCCCTCGTGCGGCGGCGCTCCGGACGGGGCCGGCTGCATGCGCCGCAGCACCGCCTTGACCCGGGCCACCACCTCGCGCGGGCTGTAGGGCTTGCAGATGTAGTCGTCGGCGCCCAGTTCCAGGCCGAGCAGGCGGTCGATCTCCTCCGCCCGCGCCGTGGCCATGATGATCGGCACCGCGCTGAAGGCACGGATATCCCGACACACCTCCAGGCCATCGCGGCCAGGCAGCATGAGGTCGAGCACGACCAGGTCGGGGGCATGCGCCTTCACCCAGGGCACCACCTCGCGGCCGTCGCCCAGGCAGTCCGCCTCATAGCCGGCGGCGACGAGATAGTCGGCCAGCAGGCGTGCCAGCTTGGCCTCGTCCTCGACGATCAGGATGCGCGCGGTCATGGCGCCACCGGCAACTCGATGTGTATGCCCAGTCCGCCGAGCGGCGACGGCCGGGCCTCGATGCGGCCTCCGTGCGCCTCGACGATGTTGCGGCAGATCGCCAGGCCGAGTCCGGCTCCGCCCGAGGAACGGTTGCGCGAGGCTTCGACCCGATAGAAACGTTCGAACAGCTTGGCCAGGGCGTCATCCGGCACGGCCGGCGCGCTGTCGTCGAAATCCAGGCGAAAGCGCCCGTTCGCCAGGCCGGCGGCAATCACCAGGCGACCGCCGGCATCGGTATAGCGCAGGCTGTTCTGCATCAGGTTGCGGAACAGCTGCGACAGGCGGTCCGGGTCGGCATGCAGGGTCACGGCCAGGGCCGGGTCGGCGCGCATTTCGATGGCCAGTCCACGGCGCTCGAATTCGCCGGCCAGGGACTCGACATCGTCCCGGAGCAAGGCGACCGGGTCGACCGGCCGTTTGCGGTAGCTCATGGCGCCCAGATCGGTCATGGATAGCTGGTACAGATCCTCGACCAGCCGGTTCAGACGCTCGACATCGGCCTGCAAGGAGGCGACGGCGGCGGGTTCCAGGGGCCGCACGCCGTCCTGCATGGCCTCCAGTTCGGCCTTGAGCAGGGAGATGGGGGTGCGCAGCTCATGGGATATATCGGCCATCCACTGCCGGCGCGCCGATTCGGTACGCTCCAGGGCCTGGGCGAGCTCGTTGAAGTCGCGCGCCAGATCGCCCAGTTCGTCGCCGGACCGGGCCGGCACCCTGGCCTGGAAACGCCCGGCCGCCAGTTCACGGGTCGCCTCGGTGACCCGGCGCAGCGGCCGCACCAAGGTGTTCGCCAGCGGCCAGGACAGCGCCACGGCGACCAGGCCGACCAGCAGGGCGATCCAGAAGAAGGCCCGGCGCTGCGCCTCGGCGAAGCGGACATCGACCAGTTCGCTCAAGGCCCGGCCCGGCGGGCGGGCGACATAGCCGACCACGCGGCCGTCCACCCGGATCGGACTCAGATTCAGGTCGGCGGCATCGTGCACATGTCCGGCCAGCACCCGCTTGTCGGCATCGAGCAGGGCCAGGCCGCCGTCCAGGCCGCGCGGCCCAGGGCCCATGCCGCGCCCTGGCCCCATGCCCATGCCGGGGCCATGCATGGGGCGGCCGTCCGCCATCAGGCGCAGCCAGCGCATCCGATCGTTCAACACGCCGTCCCAACCGCCTTCGCTGGCGTATATCTCGGCCAGCTGCTCGGCCATGCGCTCGGCACGCGCCTGCTGGCGGCTCTCCAGGAAACTGACGAAACCGTGCTGGAACGACCAGTGCATGAAGGCATACATCACCGCCACCACCAGGGTCGTGGCGGCCAGCAGGGTCAGGAACAGCTTGTGGCGGATGGACAGGCGCACGTCGGGACTCGCGGCATTCGACCACCGCATTATCCGGGATAATTGCGCAACAATTGTGCATCCAGACCCAATCCCGCCAAGGTTAAGGATGTCCTGTCCCGGTCCGGCGATTGAGGGATAATCGCGCCCCATGATCCGCATCACACGCCTCACCCTCATCCGCGGCACCAAGCCGCTCCTGGAAGCCGCCGACCTGACCCTGAACCCGGGCGAGAAGGTCGGCCTGATCGGCGCCAACGGCAGCGGCAAGTCCAGCCTGTTCGCCCTCCTGCGCAACGAGATCCACGCCGACGCCGGCGACGTCGACTTCCCGGCCGCCTGGCGCATCGCCCACGTCGCCCAGGAGACCCCGGCCCTGGACCGCTCCGCGCTCGACTACGCCATCGACGGCGACACCACCCTGCGCCGCCTGGAAGCCGAGTTGGCCGAAGCCGAGGCCGCCCACGACGGCCATCGCATCGGCGATTTGCATGCCGCCCTGCACGACGCCGACGCCTACACCGTACGCGCCCGTGCCGAGCAGCTGCTGACCGGCCTGGGCTTCTCCAACGCCCAGATGCGCCTGCCGGTGGCCAGCTTCTCGGGCGGCTGGCGCATGCGCCTGAACCTGGCCCAGGCCCTGATGTGCCCGTCCGACCTGCTCCTGCTCGACGAGCCCACCAACCACCTCGACCTCGATGCCATCCTCTGGCTGGAGGACTGGCTGAAGCGCTATCCGGGCACCCTGATCGTCATCTCGCACGACCGCGACTTCCTCGACGGCGTGGTCAACGTGGTGGTGCACATCGACGCCGCGAAGCTGAAGCGCTACGGCGGCAACTATTCCAGCTTCGAGGTCCAGCGCGCCACCAACCTGGCCCTGTCCCAGGCCACCTATGAGAAGCAGTCGCGCGAGCGCGCCCACCTGCAATCCTTCATCGACCGCTTCAAGGCCAAGGCCAGCAAGGCCAAGCAGGCGCAGAGCCGGATGAAGATGCTGGCCAAGATGGAGGACCTGGCCCCCATCCACGCCGCCGCGTCATTCTCGTTCGAGTTCGGCGAGCCGGACCGGGCGCCCAATCCCCTGCTGGTGCTGGAAGACGTGACGGCGGGTTATCCCCCCACCCTGCCCTCCCCCGCAAGCGGGGGAGGGTCCAATTCGTCAACTCCATCCCCTGCTGGCGGGGGGGGGCCAAATTTGTCGGCTCCCGCCCCCGCCTGCGGGGGAGGGTTGGGGTGGGGGGAGGCCGTTCCGGTTCTTCGTAACCTCGACCTCACCCTCCAGGCCGGCCAGCGCATCGGCCTCCTGGGCGTCAACGGCGCCGGCAAGTCGACCCTGATCAAGACCCTGGTCGGCGACCTGCCGCCCCTGGCCGGCAAGCTGGTCACCGGCAAGGGCCTGGCGATCGGCTATTTCGCCCAGCACCAGCTGGAGATGCTGCGCCACGACCAGTCGCCGCTCTGGCACCTGAGCCGCCTGGCGCCGACCACGCGCGAGCAGGAATTGCGCAACTTCCTGGGCGGCTTCAACTTCGCCGGCGAGATGGCCAGCACCGCCATCGCCCCCTTCTCGGGCGGCGAGAAGGCGCGCCTGGCCCTGGCCCTGATCGTCTGGCAACGGCCCAACCTGCTCCTGCTCGACGAGCCGACCAACCACCTCGACCTGGAGACCCGCGAGGCCCTGACCGTCGCCCTGGCCCAGTTCGAAGGCACCCTGATCCTGGTCTCGCACGACCGCCACCTGCTCCGGGCCACCACCGACGAGTTCATGATCGTCGCCGACGGCGGCCTGCAGCCGTTCGACGGCGACCTCGACGATTACCGCGACTGGCTGTTCCGGACCAAGCTCGGCCAGGCCAAGCCGGTCAAGGAAGAGACCGCCGCCCCGGCGCCGCAGGTCGACCGCAAGGAACAGAAGCGCCAGGAGGCCGAAGCCCGGCAACGCCTGTCGGCGCAGCGCAAGCCGATCGAGGCGCGCATCCGCCGCCTGGAGGAGCAGATGGAGCGCCAGAATGCCCGCAAGGCCGAGATCGAGGCCCTGCTCTCCGGCACCGAGATCTACGCCGAGGCGCGCAAGGACGACCTCAAGCAGATCATGTTCGAGCAGGCGACCGTGATGAAGAACCTGGAACAACTGGAAACCGAGTGGATGGAGCAGCAGGAGGCCCTGGAGGCGATCGCCATGCCGTCATGACCGGGTGCTATACCGTATAGCATCCGTCACCCTCCGGGAACCGCCATGGCCAGCCAGCTCGAACAACTCCGCTCCATGACCGCGATCGTCGCCGACACCGGCGACATCGACGCCATCGCCCGGCACCGCCCGGAAGACGCCACCACCAACCCGTCCCTGCTCCTCAAGGCGGCCGCCTCGCCGCGTTATGCCCCACTGCTCGACGAGGCCGTGGCCTGGGCGCGCAAACAGGGCGGCGACCGCACCGGCCAACTGGCCGACGCGCTGGACAAACTGGCGGTGAACGCCGGCATCGAGATCCTCAGGCTGGTGCCCGGCCGGGTGTCCACCGAAGCCGATGCCCGGCTTTCCTTCGACACCGGCGCCACCATCGCCAAGGCACGCCGATTGATCGGCCTGTATGAAGCGTCCGGCATCGACCGCAAGCGGGTGTTGATCAAGATCGCCTCGACCTGGGAAGGCATCCGGGCCGGGCAAATACTGGAGCGCGAGGGCATCCACTGCAACCTTACCCTGCTGTTCGGGTTCGGCCAGGCGGTGGCCTGTGCCGAAGCCGACGTCACCCTGATCTCGCCCTTCGTCGGCCGCATCTTCGACTGGAGCAAGGCGCACGGCGGCGAGGCCAGCCCGGCCCCGGAGGACGACCCCGGGGTACGTTCGGTGCAGGCCATCTACCGCTATTACAAGGAGCACGGCTACGCCACCACGGTGATGGGGGCCTCTTTCCGAAACGTCGGCGAGATCCTCGCCCTGGCCGGCTGCGACCGCCTGACCATCAGCCCGGCCCTGATGGACGAACTGGCCGCCAGCGAGGCGCCGGTAGCGCGCCGACTGGCCTACGACGGCGCCATCCGGCCCCGCCCCTTGCCCATGACCGAGGCGGAATTCCGCTGGGCATTGAACGAGGACGCCATGGCCACGGAGAAGCTGGCCGAAGGCATCCGCAGCTTCACGGCCGACCAGGTCAAGCTGGAGAAGACCCTGGCCGAACGCTTGTAGCCCCTCCCCTCGAGGGCGAGGGGGAGGGACGAGCGTGGGATTTGCAAACGTTTCCGCCTCCCACCCTCACCCCCGGCCCCTCTCCCCTCGAG